>CAJXFK010000172.1 GCA_913052575.1 uncultured Planctomycetaceae bacterium | reverse complement strand
TTCCAAATATCGACAAGGCTGTTTTAAGTGTTCATTGCCATGACGATCTTGGATTGGCTGTGGCGAATAGCTTGGCTGCCGTTCAGGCTGGGGCTGGTCAGGTTGAGTGCACGATCAACGGGATTGGGGAACGGGCTGGAAACTGTTCTCTTGAAGAAGTCGTGATGGCTCTTCGGACAAAAGCGGACGTCTATAAGTGTCAAAGTCAGATTGTGACGCAGCGTTTAGTCCCAACGAGTCGACTGGTTGCCAACATCACGGGAATTCAGGTGCCAAGAAATAAGGCTATCGTCGGCCGAAATGCGTTTGCGCATGAGGCAGGTATTCATCAGGACGGCATGTTGAAAGACCGAAGCACCTATGAAATCATGCGACCGGAAGATGTCGGTCTAGAACGCACGAACCTTGTGCTCGGGAAACATAGTGGTCGGGCTGCTCTGGCAGATCGTGCAGCTGCGCTCGGATATCAGTTAACTGGGGAGCAGTTGCAGACAGTTTTTGAACAATTCAAGGTACTTGCTGATCGAAAGAAGGAAATCTATGACGGCGATATTGCGTCACTCTGTGAACAGCAATTTGCTGTGCTGCCGGAACTCTTTGTTTTTGAAGGGTATTCAGTTTCGTGTGAAAGTGGCGCAGCACCGACAGTGACACTTCGTGTTCAACAAGATGGTAAAAGTCAGGCAGTATCAATTACCAGTGGTGACGGCCCGATCGATGGGATTTTTCTGGCGATTGAGAAACTTACGGGTATCACAACGGTCTGTCGAGATTTTCGTGTCCAAGCTGTCACTGTTGGAAAAGATGCACAGGCAGAAGTGTCTGTGGAACTTGAAGCAACTGCCGAGCGTTATCGAGGTGAATTGCATCGAGGGAGAGGCGTGTCAACGGATTCACTGGAGGCTTCAGCAAAAGCATTTCTTGCTGCTGTGAATCGCGTTGCGATGGGAAGACAGCCAAGGCTTCATCCACAGCAGTTGTAAGCATTTCTATGTGTATCGCCTGAGCGATTTTCAACTCGAGCAATTTGTGGACTCGATTTGATTTCAAATGGCCTCTTCGCCACGCTCTCCTGTTCGAATCCGAACGCATTCTTCCATTGGTAGAACAAATATTTTTCCGTCACCAATTTCTCCAGTTTCGTTTGATCGTCCTCCCCTCTGGATTGCTTGAATGGTTGGTTCGACAAATTCATCATTGACTGCAATTTGAAGCTGCACTTTACGCAGCAGATTGATGGCAATTTCGTGGCCTCGATACGTCTCAGCGTGACCTCGTTGACGACCGAAACCTTGGACATCAAGAATTGTCAGGCGAAAAACGTCGACTTCTGAAAGAGTTTGTTTCACTCGTTCGAGTTTATCTGGTTGGATGATCGCAATAATAAGTTTCACACGTGCCGCCTTTACGTTTTCTCCTTTACGTTTCCTTTAGCATAGACTGCCATCGGCTGCAGTATCCAGCCTGCAATATGATACAGATGCCCCGACCTAGGCGAGCTAGGCGGACTGCTCGCCCAAGCCATTGGGGCATCCATAAAGGACGGGGTTCAAAAGCACTCAATTTTCTATGGTGCTTTCGGTGAGGAGGGTGCGACTTTTATGGGGGGGTGAAGATTTTCTTGTCGCAAGGATTTGATTCCCACTACTTCTAGATTCCTGAGGAAATCAGATTCAGTCGCTCGGTGAGCGGCTGCTACAACGCTTTTTTGTATGAACTGAGGCAATGAAACAGGATCGCTTTACAACGTCTCCAAAACAGAGCGTTGCAATTCGTGTGCCAAGAGGCTGGCTTCACTTTTGATAAGGGTGTTACGAGTCCGAAGTGTCGGGAAACACGGCATTAGGTGTTGCTGTCAGCAGGTCGAGTTCCTCAAGACTTCAGCAGACAGAGCAACACATGCATGCACCGTCTGCCTTTATTTGAGGCAGAAAGCTGGGGTGCATCTAGATTGCTGCGGTACATCGACATGATTATTAAAGAGCCAGCAATAAACACCATGAGGGTCTCGGATGGGCATGGCATTGCAGTATCGCCGTTATGACAAGACGAAAGAACTAGAAGACGCCGAACGCTACACCAAGGAAAATAAGATCGGCCTGTGGTTTGACAAGAACCCAATAGCCCCATTGGATTGATAGCGTGGGACTGGCGGCGGAAGGAAAGCGGCGGAAGGAAAGCGGCGGGGGAAACGGTAGCTACTTGCCACCGTATGGCTCCGCCGGCGTGGTGGGTGCATCGTCCAGCATGTTGCCGAACTCGTCATCTTCTTCCGGCTCGTCTTCTGGTGGATCGTCTCGCATAGCTTTAGCTTAGCAAAAATGGATTAACACTGTGGGGAACGGTGAGCCGCACCCTTCCCCTGCACTGTCCGCCCCTGAGGTGCCTATCCGTGAACTGCCTCCCTGCCCATACAACAACTCAGAAATTCCGAGGTGAGCATAAGTTCTTCATATCCGTCGATTGAGATCAACAGAGGAAGGGAATGGTAACAAGTGGGCCATGATGTGCTGAGCACTCACAACGCATTAACTGATCAACGTCCACCCTGCTGCGACTGGATCAAAACCAGCAGGAAGAGTTGTTGCCGAATTATATTTCGCGGCACCAGTCACACCAACCAGCGTTGCACCGGTTAAGTCCGTGTTAGTCAGGACCGCACCGGTCAGGGTCGCACCGGTCAGGTTCGCATCG
>CAJXFK010000171.1 GCA_913052575.1 uncultured Planctomycetaceae bacterium | reverse complement strand
CTGTTGTCGATCTGTCAGCCTCAATGCTTGACCTCGATCGACAGGTTGCAAGAGAACGGAAACTTCATCTCGAGCTGATACAGAGTTCGATGGATGATCTTCAAATGTTGAAAAATGACCAATTCGATCTCATTATTCATCCGGTCAGTAGTTGCTATCTACCTTCTCTCACGCAACTTTTCTTTGAAATTGCACGTGTTTGTCGTCCAGGTGGTTTGTACATGAGTCAACATAAATCTCCAAGAAGTTTACAGTCATCATTGCAACTCAATTCGAACGGTCGGTATGAACTGCTTTATCCAGAGAGTTGCTCAGCGGTGTATCCAGAAGCCCTGCCACCCGCACCACCCTCTCGATTGAGAGAACTCGGAACAGACGAATTTGTACACACCTTAACAGATATTATTGGTGGGATATGCCGCGCAGGATTTTGTCTCGAAGACTTTTTCGAGCCAAATGAGAGTGATCGAGATGCAACTCGTGGCTCGTTTGCCCATCGAGCAGCTTTTTTGCCGCCGTATATTCGAATCCTGGCCCGCAAATATGGTGAGAGAAAAACTTTGAAACCCGTCGTGGTACAGTAAAGAGTTGTACAGAAAGGATGAAATCAAATGATTTGTATGAATATTGTGCTCACAGTGAAAGAAGAACACGATATTGAGAAAGTGAAAGACTTACTGTGCAAGGCAATGAGGCTGAGTGAGACTGAGTTGGGTTGCCAGCGATTTGATGTATATCACTCGCAATCCGAGCCAAATAGATTTACCCTTATAGAGCACTGGGCCTCTCAAGAATCGCTTGACGCTCATCGGCAAGCAGAGGCATATACGACCATTTATAAACCCCAAGTGATCCCGCTTGTTGAGCGTGTTGGTCATCCAGCGACTCTTTTAGAGTAGGCGTTCTTTCCGAAGAAATAGATTTCAGTTGGTCTATATGTTGCTTCTCATTGATAACTACGACTCTTTTACCTGGAATCTCGTTCAGAGACTTGGCGAAATTGATCCAAGCTTGAACGTAGAGGTCCATCGTAATGATTGCATTGACGGTGACGCAATTGCCGCAAAGCAGCCTAGTCACATTCTTATTTCACCTGGTCCATGTACACCAGACGAAGCGGGCATTTCGTGCGATGTTGTGCGGCGATTTGCAGGGCGAATGCCAATACTCGGCGTCTGCCTTGGCCATCAGGCTATTGGTCAGGTTTTTGGTGGAAAAATTGTGGCCGCCCAACAATTGATGCACGGTAAGGTTGATCAAATTGAACATAATAGTATGGGTGTCTTTACCGGACTTCCTTCTCCAATTACCGCGACTCGGTACCACAGCCTGGTTATTGAACCCTCAACCTTACCAAAGGATTTTATCGTCGATGCTTGGGCGGCGGCACCTGGTGGAGGCAGGGAAATCATGGCTATTCGCCACCGCGAATTGCCTGTTTACGGGGTACAGTTTCATCCAGAAAGCTTTCTCACACCAGATGGCCATGAGATCCTCAAAGCTTTTCTGGCGACCACACGTGGCAGTGTGTCCATATGATTGATGTTGCGGAAGCTCTGCGGCGTATACAAATGTCAGCAGCAGCTATTCGACCACGTCGCATCCTGTTAGAGGAGGCCGTTGGCCTTCAATTGCAGGAAGATGTGATATCGGATACAGACTCACCACCGTGGCACCGTTCCATGATGGATGGATTTGCAGTTATCTCAAAAGATTTTGTTGATTCGTTGGATTACAAACAGGCCGTAACACTCGAAGTTGTTGCTGAAATTGCCGCTGGTGAGATGACAGCAAGCGTTCTTGAGCAGGGCCAGTGTATTCGAATTATGACGGGTGCTCCTATGCCTCCAGGTGCAGACGCGGTGATCCCAATCGAGCGGGCCGTTTCAGGAACTTCTCATGCTCATGCGGGTGAGCAAGTATCTTTGCAGGATCCTCATTTTCGTTACGGCCAGCATGTCAGTGAAAAGGGAAGTTTTTTTCGTGCGGGTCAGGCAGTGATACGCCACGGTATTGAGTTGGAACCGGTTCATATAGGTCTTGCTGCCGAGGCCGGTGCTTCTCATGTGGTAGCCATTGCACCCCCTTGCGTGTCAATTATTACAACGGGAAATGAACTGGTTCCTAGTAGTCAAGTTCCAGCAGAAGGTCAAATCCGTAATACAAATGAGCCGATGCTCTCCGCTGCAGTAACAAGATGCGGGGCAGAGCCAATCCCAATGGGCATTGCGAGTGATCGACCGGAGCCACTCCGGGCTGTAATCGCTCAAGGACTGGCAGCTGATATCTTGCTACTTTCGGGCGGAGTCTCTACTGGAGACTACGACCTCGTGCCGAAAGCACTCGGAAACATCGGTGTCGAGTGTGTTTTTCATAAAGTGTGCCTGAAGCCCGGGAAGCCCATCTGGTTTGGAGTTTTGCACCGACCGGCGGCATCACCAACACTCGTTTTTGGACTTCCTGGAAATCCTGTAAGTGCTCTTGTTTGTTTTGAACTATTTGTTCGTCCTGCCTTGGAAAAGATTTCGGGTAAAAGTCAATTCTTACAGGATCGCGATCAACAGATGGCGAGATTAAAAAATTCGGTGCAGGGTAGTCGTGATCGACCCGTGTATCATCCTTGTCAGCTGGAATTAGCAGATGACGGGCTACTTGCAAAAGTATTGCCTTGGGGAGGGTCTGCTGACTTACTGGCACTTTCTTTAGCAAATGGGCTATTAATTGTTCCTAAAGAATGTGACGGTTTTGATCGGGGCGAAATGGTTCAGGTAATACCCTTGATATCACGACTCCGTCACAAGTCCGAGTGAGGCCAGTTTTCCAAAGCACTCATCTCTTTCGCGACAACGCTCAAGTGAAGCCCATGATTGGTCTTGAGCCGAATTGAAATCTTCACGTGACGCTGGCAATGGTTTACCGCTTGACGCCAAACGGTGAATAACGCCTCTATCCAGTTGTGTGAGTCGCATCGCGTGGACTCGATAGTCGAGAAACGCTTCCCAGCAAAGAGGAAACAATTTT
>CAJXFK010000170.1 GCA_913052575.1 uncultured Planctomycetaceae bacterium | reverse complement strand
GCTGGCTCACGATCCGAAGCCGTGCAGAACGCGGGACATTTGCTATTGAAGATTTTGCCGCAGAACCGGGATGGGATACGATTGATTCCGTCGTTCACCCCGGCAAAGACGGTAAACTCCACCTCTACTCAAGCAAACCGCCTCTTCTTTCGGTTATTTTGGCTGGACCGTACTGGCTTGTGACCCAGCTGACGGGCTGGACTCTTGGCGACCACCCTTTTCTTCTTGGACGTTTCATGCTGCTCTTGTACGGCATGCTTCCTCTCGCAATTGTTATCACCATATCTTGTTGCTGTATTGAACTTTCAGGAACAACTGACCGAGGCCGAATCTGGTCTGCAGCAGCTATAGCCTTTGGAACACTGCTTACAACATTTGCGGTAGCTCTTACAAATCACTCTTTTGCTGCAGCATGTGCCGCGGCAAGCCTCTATTGTATTTTACTCATTACAAAAAAAAATCTTCAAACTTGGAAAATTTTTATAGCCGCGGGACTTACGGCTGGTCTTACGGCAGCTTTTGATCTCCCTGCTCTTGCTTGGACTGCAGCCGTGATTGGTATCCTGGCTGCCTTTGATTGGCGAAAGACAACGTGTGCTACCCTTCCAGCAGTACTCACTGTTTTCCTTGCAGCTGTTGGAACGAATCTAATCGCTCATGGCACTGCATGGCCACCATATGCATATCGCGACACACCGAACCTGGCAGAGATATCCACAACGCCCTCTAGTGCAAGCGATTCGGTCAATCAGTGGAACCCTGACAACTGGTATGACTACCGATTCAAAATGCCCAACGGGCGAGTCATAGAAAGCTATTGGCGATCACCAAACGGAATCGATCGCGGAGAACCATCATTAACACGTTATGCTTTCCATGCGACTATTGGACATCACGGGATATTTTCACTCACACCCATATGGCTGCTTTGTATCCCAGGCCTCTGCATGATGCTCCGCAGGCGAGGCGAAGGCTGGCAGATGCTCTCGATAGCGATTTTTGCTGTTTCGATGACAGTCGTTGTTTTTTATCTGACTCGACAGCCATGGGACCGTAATTACGGCGGATCAACCAGCGGCTTTCGCTGGGTTTTCTGGATGGCACCACTTTGGATCACGGCTCTTACTCCTGTGGCTGATCGCTTGTCCACCAGCAAAGCAGGCTCCTGGTTTTTACTTATTCTATTAGGCCTTTCAGTGCTATCGGTTGCCGCACCTACATGGAACCCCTGGACACACCCTTGGCTTTACCAGTTTTTAGAACAACTGGGGTGACGAACAACTTTTGAATAGAAAAATGGAATGAAACTTTTGTCTAATCCGCACAACAACCTTTGAAAAACAATGAAAAACAAGTGCTCGGCACCACCGGATGGCAACAAATGTTCCAGCGACTACCATAAGCACGGATGAGAAGCGTAAAAGGAACTACTATGACGGTTCAAACTAACCCGATACAAGTGTTCGTAATCGATGATCACGAAGTCGTGCAGCAAGGCATTGCTGCACTGTTATCAACCAGCCATATTGTGATCGTGGGCCAATCACCTTCCGGGGAACAGGCCGTTGAGCATTGCCGAACGCTGCAGCCTGACGTCATTTTACTCGATATAAGACTTCAAAACGGAGAGGACGGCATTTCGCTCATCAAACCGCTCCGAGAGATATGCCCAAACGTCAAGATAATTGCGTTCACTGCATTTGATAATCCTACTGCAATAGCGCGTGCGGCTGCCGCCGGCGCCACGGACTTTTTACTCAAGACGACAAATAAAGATGATCTTTGTATTGCAATCGAAAACGCAGCAGTACACTCAGAACCCCCTGCGAACAGTAAGCTGAAAAGTTTAACGGCACGCTTATCAAAACGCTCTTTACCACCAAACATCGAAATCCCACTGACTCCGAGAGAATTTCAAGTTTTGAAAATTATTTCACTGGGACTTTCCAATCAGGAAATCGCAGACTCTCTTGGTATAAGTATCGAAACTGTAAAAGAGCATGTGCAAAATATCCTACGAAAACTGCGGGTAAAAGATCGCACTCAAGCGGCGGTTTGGGCAGTGCGACAGGGGTTCGATAATTTCTAAGGACGAGCGGGTTCTTCCGAACGTCTTTTCATGAATTTTTTAACCGTGATGTTCTTGGCTCTTCGATCATAATTCGTATGTACGATGCTGGCTGCAAGGCAGCAATTTCATTCCATCTCGCACGGCCTCAGCGTCTGAGCAATCCAGAAACAACGCTAATAGTACAAGAACTGGTCCGCCATAGTTCAGACGAATTGCTAACAAGCATGTGATACGAATCCAAAAACACCAACAGGTGCAGAAAATACCCCGTCCAGGACTCGAACCTGGAACCCTCTGATTAAGAGTCAGATGCTCTAACCAATTGAGCTAACGGGGCATCCGATCGAAAATTTACCTTTCGCCTGACCCAGTGGCAAGGGGTAGCCATCTCTCTCGGAAAGCAAAACTTTCTCAGATTCTTAATCGCACATTGAGTGTATTGATAGAAGCAGCTACATTCGTCATCGTCCGACACTATTCAAATGGAGACTTTCACATGGGCCGGTATGACGGAATGAAGGGCCTTGTCCTTGGCGTAGCGAACGATCATTCTATTGCTTGGGCAATCGCAAAAGAATTACTTGCTGAAGGTGCCTCGATTGGCTTTAGCCATCTACCAGACAGGCCAGACGACCAACGCCAGCGTAATCGTCGACGTGTTGCCTTGCTCACTGATAATGAGCCGAACGCAAAATTTTTAGTGCCGATGGATGTATCGAGTGACGAGCAAATAGCAGACGTCATGAAAAAAACACAGGAAGAGTTCGGTACTATTGATTTCCTTATTCATTCCATCGCCTATGCACCAATGGATGATCTCAAGGGTGAAACAACAAACTGTAGCCGTGAAGGTTTTCGCACCGCAATGGAAACAAGCGCATACAGCCTTCTTGCTGTCGGACGATTGTCCAGGGAAATACTTGCCAAGGATGCCTCTATCTTGACACTCACTTATTTTGGTGGCGAGAAAGTTGTCCCGGGATACAACATCATGGGTGTCTGTAAAGCCACACTCGACGCCTGCGTGAAGTATATGGCTTTTGATCTCGGCCCTCAGGGCGTACGCGTAAATGCAATCAGTGCAGGTCCTTTACGTACACTTGCAGGCCGTGGAGCCGGTGTCGAGGACATGCTTGGCTTGTACCAGCACATGTCTCCAATGGGTCGGAATATCACTCACG
>CAJXFK010000169.1 GCA_913052575.1 uncultured Planctomycetaceae bacterium | reverse complement strand
TCCGGTTGAAAAGTATTTGCCTGAGTTTAAGGACATGAAAGTGAAGGGGGGGAAGAGTCCAATTCACCGGATGACCATTCGGCATCTTCTTTCACACACGGCAGGCTTCTGGGGGAACAAGGGGATCAGTGCTGAAAAGCTTGATCTGATACGCAACTTTCAGCGACCACTTGGTGAAGCTGTCAGTCGTATGGCGACGTATGAGCTTGAGTATCAGCCAGGAACAAAATTTGTTTATTCAGGTTCCGGGTTTTGTGTTGCAGGACGAATTGCAGAAGTTGTGCTTAATCAGTCACTTGAGCGGATTGCTCAAGAGGTGTTATTTCATCCCCTGGGATTAAGTCGTACGACGTACTTGCCATCAAAAGAAATTCGAACGACTGTGCCGACTGCATACAGTAGGCAAAGCGGTGGTGTCCTGGAAAGACAACCATCTCGCACAGGCGGAGATCTTCGTTTTATTCTTCCTGGTGGATCACTCTTTACGACACTCGATGAACTGGCGGCATTCGGAGTTATGCATCTTGAAAATGGAATGTGTCATGACAAGCAAGTGCTATCAAGGGAATCGATTGATGAGATGCGGACGTTGCAGTCGCCCGATAGGGTAGCGCGAAGCTATGGGCTGGGCTGGTTTCGTGATGACATCAATGATCAGGGGTTCGCAGGTCGTGTGTTTCACGGCGGTGCAATGGGAGCCTACCTTGTTGTAGATTGGAAACGAGATCTCGTTGCTGTATTTCTCATACACCAGCCGGGGGGAGAGGTTGCAGGATTGAAAAACAAGCTTTCGCAGCACGTTGGTAAACTCTTTGCACCATCTAAGTGATATTTTAGCTAACCAATCTGAGAACATAGAGTTTTTCATTTACAACTTGTGGATTATATAGTGGAGTTTTTTATGAAGTTTTCTATTGGTTTGCTCTTCGGGCTTTGGATGTCACCGTTGATGGCAGGTGATCAACCAAACATTCTCTTTATTATCGCCGACGATGCCTCACGGGATAGTTTTGGTGCATACGGATGTCAGTATGTGAAGACGCCTGGTTTTGATCGTATCGCCAGAGAGGGCGTGCTCTTTACACAGGCATATAACTGCAATCCAAAGTGTGCGCCAGCACGTGCCTGCCTGCTGACGGGGCGTTACTCATGGCAGTTGGAAGAAGCTTGTAATCACAATCCCTTTCTGTCTGAAAAGTGGAAGTTTTACCCATATCTGCTTGAGAAACATGGCTATGCAATTGGATTCACCGGTAAAGGGTGGGGGCCGGGCATCTGGAATGCCGAGGATGCTGGGAAAAGTCGGAAAGCAGATAACCCAGCAGGACATCCATGGAATCAACTCCAGAAGAAGCCGCCGTATAAAGGGATCAATAGTATTGATTATGCAGCGAACTTTGAAGCATTTTTAAAGGCAACACCAGAGAACAAGCCGTTTTGTTTTTGGCTTGGAACAAAGGAGCCGCACCGAGGGTATGGGTTAGATAATTGGAAACTAGACGGTCGAGATCTCGCTGACGTCGTTGTTCCTGAATATTATCCCGACAATGAAACCATTCGAGGTGATCTTGCCGACTATGCCATAGAAGTTGAGTGGTATGACAAGCACATCGCGCAAGCGCTCAAACATCTTGAAGCTCACGGCAAGCTTGAAAATACGCTTATTATTGCGACGTCAGACCATGGCATGCCGTTCCCTCGAGTAAAAGGCCAGATATACGACGATGGGTTTCATGTGCCGTTTGCTGTTCGTTGGGGTGATCGGATCAAGCGTGGTCGGATGGTAACCGATTTCGTTACCTTTCCAGATCTTGCACCAACGTTGTTGGAAGTCACCGGGGTGCCGCTGGATGATCAGATGACAGGGAGGAGTTTTCTGCCGCAATTAGTGGCTGCTGATTCTGGCAGGCTTGATGCAAAGCGAGATCACACGCTTTTAGGAAAGGAGCGACACGATATTGGTCGAACCGATGGCGAACTCCTCTCGGTAGCATATCCATCACGAGCCCTGCGTAATGATCAGTACTTATACATTCGCAACTTTGAGTCGCATCGCTGGCCGGTAGGAAATCCAGAGTATGGACTCCTGAATTGTGATGACTCACCGACAAAAACATTCTTGACAAACCGGGCTCATGATCCTGCTGAGAAACAATGGTACGACATGAGTTTTGGTAAGCGGCCTAAACAGCAGTTGTTTGATATGCAGAATGACCCTGACTGTGTTGAAGATTTGGCAGGTGATCCAGCACTTGCAGAAACTGTGAATAAGCTATGGCTGCAATTAAAGACAGAGCTGAAAGCTCAAGGTGATC
Source organism: uncultured Planctomycetaceae bacterium (assembly GCA_913052575.1). Taxonomy (GTDB): domain Bacteria; phylum Planctomycetota; class Planctomycetia; order Pirellulales; family UBA1268; genus UBA1268. The sequence continues at coordinate 1,136 of CAJXFK010000169.1, read as the reverse complement.
CGAGAGTTTTGGGTGAAGGCGAGATTTTTGATTACTATCCAAATTGCAGAATCGATCGGCAGCAGAAACTGTATGGCAAGCCAGACTATGACCCTGTGCAGATATTCCAAGAAAAGTTTGGGAATCAATCTCCTGATTAGATGGAGGCTTTGAGTTATGGACGGCTTCGTGGTTATCCTCGAGTTTCTGATGTGCCCGAAGACGAGGTCGTGCCTGCTGTCTTTTGCAACACGATAGAGAAGCCAGCATGCACGCGTAGTCAGTACGAGAACTGGATGATTTCTCCCATTAGGCTGCCAGCATGCGATCGACAACGATGTGACCAAAAAGTAATTTTCAGGCCATTCAGCTAGCGAATTCGAATGAAATCAGGGCTCTCCCAAAAAGAGTAATAGCAGATGCATTGGAAAACGAATGCATGGCTCGCCTGTCTCCATTATTGATGAGAGTTGTCTCACGTGGTACGTAATGAAGTGTGCTTGAATACATTAGTTATAAAGACGTGTTGCGTTTTTTTTGAATGGTGAAAACTGTGAAGGTAGCCGAAATGACATTAATTCATTCCTTGTTTTATTTTCTGTCTTCGTTGGGACTGGTGATCGCATGTCAGGCGGCGTCTGCCGATAATCAAACCAAAAATATTGTGCTGATTCTTGCAGATGATTTAGGCTGGGCCGACACGACGCTTTATGGAAAAACGTCATTCTATGAGACGCCAAATATTGAACGGCTCGCTGCACGCGGCATGACGTTCTCAAATGCGTACGCCAGTCCGATATGTTCCCCAACGCGTGCCAGCATCATGACTGGTCAGAATCCTGCGCGTCATGGAATGACCGCGCCTGCGGCTCACCTTGCTGATGAACGTTTCGAGGCGACAGTCAGTGAGCGAGGGGTGCCAGATCAGAAATGTACAAACGTCAAAAGCGCAACACGTCTTGACCCAGATCTTCCAACACTTGGGAAGGTCTTGCACAACGCAGGATATGCAACCGCACATTTTGGAAAATGGCATCTTGGCCGCGAGCCGTACTCCCCGCTTGAGTCTGGCTTTGATGTTGATCTTCCGCATTGGTGGGGCCCGGGACCGAAATCGAGCTACCTTGCCCCATGGGGATATGCCAATCCACAGTTTA
>CAJXFK010000168.1 GCA_913052575.1 uncultured Planctomycetaceae bacterium | reverse complement strand
TGACGGGCCTTCATACTGGCCATTGTCGACGAAGAGACAATACCGCAAAGGCACTGACACAAGAGTTAAGTAAGAAAAATGGTCGACCACTTGTGTTTCTTGAAGATAGTGACGTGACCGTTGCTGAAGCGCTTCAGGACGCCGGATATTTTACTGCTGGTGTTGGCAAGTGGGGCCTGGGCAATCCTGGATCAGCAGGCGTTCCAGAAAAACAAGGATTCGATTACTGGTACGGGTATCTTGATCAGGTACATGCCCATGACCACTTTCCAGATGAGATTTGGGATGGTGGAAAAATGGTCTCTGTTCCGGGAAATCAAAACAAGAAAAAAGAGACCTACATCCCATACGAGCAGGAACGGAAAACTCTTGAATTAATCTGTCAGAACAAGAGCAGACCTTTCTTTCTCTATGTGGCAGTAACGCCACCGCACGGGGCCTACATTATCCCAGAAACCGATCCTGCTTTTGCAATGTACGAAGGAATCCCCGGCAGCAAGCAAGTCCAACATTACGCTGCCATGATTACGCGAACTGACCAAATGGTCGGTAAGATTCTTGATACCCTGAGCGAACTACACCTCGACGAAGATACGATAATTTTCTACACGTCAGACAACGGACCAAACGCACCATTTGCAAAGGCGATAGACAGTGCTGGTGGCCTTCGGGGAACCAAGAGACTGCTGTATGAGGGTGGCATTCGCGCAGCCATGGCTGCGCGCTGGCCTGGTCATATTCCGGCTGGTAAAAAAAGTTCTTTTATCTGGGACATGCGGGATGTTTTTCCTAGCCTTTGTGAATTGGCTGGCACGAAAACTCCTGCAAATTTAGACGGCATTTCAGTCCTACCGACTTTACTAGGTAAGCAACAGAAATCCCGTGACATCCACTACTGGGAGATCCATTCTCCTTTCCAACAGGCCGTTCGTTACGGCGACTGGAAAGCAATACGTTTCGGCACAGAAGAACCACTTGAACTGTATGACCTGAACAATGACCCTCAAGAAAAACAGAATGTTGCTGCTGACAATCCTACGGTGGTTCAAAAGCTTGAAACCTTTCTTGTTTCAGCACGAACAGAGTCTCCGTATTTCCCTACCGTGACAAAAAAGAAAAGAAAGAAAAAGAAAAATCTGTAGGGCAACAGCCAGATGGGTGCCCCTAATGACCGATGAATGACAGACACTCAATGTGCCCCCTTCACATACCGACTTGTGCCTCAGCCGCTCAGCGAACCTAACAAACAGTGACATAGATCTCTTCGGGAACTGAATCATGCTTACTCGACGAACAATACTCCAAGGAATTGCAGCCGGAGCTGGCACGGCATTAGGGCTCGGCGGCTCACCACTGCCGTTACTTGCGAGCCCTTCTTTGACAGGCGCACCAAGACTCCCAAAGCGAATTATTTTCTTTCTGCAGAATCAGGGGTTTGACCCAAAGACCTGCATCCCGACTGGGGTGTCAGGCAACTGCTCCCTTGCTCGTCATACATTACCAGAACCAATCCAGCCATTGGAGCCTTACAAAGAACGATTGCACATCATCAACGGTCTCCATGGGCAACACACAAGTCCATCACACAGTGCATTTTTTGGTGCACTTGGTGGTTATCGTGGAGGTGACGGCGTGGCACCCCGTGGTGCCACGATTGATTATGAACTCAGCAAGACCCTGCCCGAAACACTTCTACCGCATCTTTGCATCGGCATGGATTCGCTGGAGAACATGAAGAACAAGCCAACCGTTGCCACACTCTCCGCAAGCGGACCGGACCAACCAATATTCATGTACTCCAACCCCAACCATCTCTACCAACTGTTATTCGGTGGGATATCAGACGGTGCGATTCGCAAAGAGTTTGAAGCACGTTCATACCTTTTAGATCAAATTCAAACTCAGGCAACACGAGGTGGCGTGAATCTACCTCGTGCCGAACAAACCCGCTATCAACAATTTGTGAACGGCTTTCAAGAATTAAATAGCCTTCGCCAGAAGCTTGGTGAGGTATCCGACCATCTCAGTAAGTTTGCGCCTAAGGTTGACGAGTTCTATGCGACTCCGGAGCACGAAACCGACTGGCACGACAGACTGCTGAACCTTGGTATTTCAGCGCTCGCATCAGGGATTACAAATACCCTTACTATCGGATCCGGTCGTGGTGAAATTTTTGGTGCCTGGAAAGGCTTAGGCGTCGAAGAACAGGGGCACAACCTTGGTCACATGAACCAACCAGACAATCCAATCTGGATCAAAATTCGTCAGTACAACTCTCGGATGCTCGTCAAAATCATGGAAACGCTTGATACCATTCCAGAGGGAAGCGGCTCAATGATGGACCACACACTTATTGTCTACACAAGCAACAACGCCGACAAACAACACACCAACGGAGCGAACTGGCCTGTGATGTTGCTTGGTAATTTTGATGGTGCCTTCAAGACTGGCTGCTTTACACAGATTGAAGGAAAGAGACCAATTAACTCGCTCTACACGACGCTCTTACAAACGGCAGGTGGCCAGTGCGAGCGATTCAACATGTCCGATGGCCTTGCGAAGACTTTTGATACCGACAATGGTGTTCTCGGAGACATCTTGGCATGACGATCCGGAGTGCAAAACTGACCTGCTCATCAAACGGCAGGAATCAGTTGCAACATGTCATTCGCTTTTTCGTTGCGTCACTCTGCGTGATTTCCGTGTTGCCATGTTTTGCCTCCGATCGGTACGTTCCCGGCGGTTCGGTGCCGGAAAATTTTGAGTCATTCGCTCAGCCGTTTTTGAATGAGCATTGTCTGGATTGCCACAGCGGCAGTGAACCTGAAGCCGGCCTGTCGCTCGATACTCTTGATGCCACGAATGAAGGAAATGCTACGACGTGGAGGTCTATCTGGGCACAGGTTTCACTTCAGGAAATGCCACCTGAAGAGGCCGAGCAGCCGTCGATCTCAGACCGACTTAAGTTCAGGGACTGGGTTGTTCACAACCTCGACACGACCATGGCAGGTAGCGGTGGCTTCCGAGCTCATCGTGACCCAACAAAAGCAAACTTTGTTTCTCATGATCTTTTGTTTGGAACGCTCCCTAAAGACATCGAAATCGAACCAACGTTTTCACCAGCACGACTCTGGCGAGTGACTCCCCAGGAGCATATCACTCGACTCAATGAACTGATCAACACCGAACCCGCTTACGATGCGAACAAGCCCGGTCTTCGCACCCACGGCGACGAGGTGCCAACAAACCACGGTGGTGAACTGAAGCTTTACTTTGGCGCAGACCGAATTATTCGGTGGCAAGGTGGTACGGTTGCCTACGCTACAGCTGTCAAAAGTATTCCTTCTGTGTTGTCGTCAGCACGAGCACATGGATTTGAAAATTACCCTGATCTGTACTCTGTAAACAGTGCAGAAGCTACACAACTGTTGAGTACGGCGAGTGACATTCTGCGCTACATGGCTTATGGACCTCTGA
>CAJXFK010000167.1 GCA_913052575.1 uncultured Planctomycetaceae bacterium | reverse complement strand
GAGGCTCATAACCTCGAGGTCGCAGGTTCGAATCCTGTCCCCGCCACTAACCCCCCAACACCTGTTGGGGGGTTTTTTCTTGCCTTTTGGTGCGATGCTATACAGGGACTGTTCGGACCGCTAAGACCATGACTACCTAGACCATGGCGAAAAGTTTCTCGGGGAGCATAAATCTAGGCGGAAGTAGTCATCGGATAGATTCGACTTTACGAGTCGAACTCCTTCATCATGCAACGAAAACATACCCGACAATAAAAACAAGGCACGTACAATGAAGAACACTGTGGTGGCTTTCTTGGCAATCGTAATGACAATTGCGTCAGGTGCATTTTTAAAAAATACCGTAGCCAGCGAATGGGTTTCACTCTTCAACGGAAAAGATATTGAGGGCTGGGAACAGAAAGGGGGTGAAGCTACTTACGATGTCGAAGACGGATGTATCGTTGGGACCACCAAACCGCGAACACCCAACTCCTTTCTCTGCCCCCCAAATATGTACGGTGATTTTGAGCTACTATTCGAAGTGCTTTGTGACCCCTCTCTCAACTCGGGTGTACAGATTCGTTCAACTTCAAATGCAGCCAGTATTCCGCCCAGCCTTACTGATGCAGAGGCTAGAAAAGCCAAGAAGCGAACTGATAGCAATTCTCTCTTTGGACCCCAGGTTGAAATTACTGCGAACGGTAATGCCGGTGGCGTCTGGTTCGAGGGTGTCGATGGCTGGCTGCTAGAACCAAAACCTGAAGTTGCAGAAGACGCCTATAGACACAGTGGCTGGAACAATTTTCGAGTTCTCGCGATCGGTAAGACGATCCGGGTGTGGATCAACGGCACGATGGTTTCCGATGGCGAAGACACTCGTTCTCACCTTGCGAGTGGCCGTCTTGGCTTCCAGGTTCACGGTGTTGAACAGAAGCATGAGCTGCTGTCAGTTCGCTGGAGGAATATCAAAATCCGTAAAGTCCAGCGCCGCCCGAATGTTCTCTTCGTACTCACTGACGACCAACGGTACGACGCGTTGGGCTGTATGGGCCACCCACATCTGAAGACCCCACATATCGACCGGCTCGCCTCGGAGGGCCTGCTCTTTAAGAACCACTTTTGCACCACCAGCTTATGCTCCCCAAGCCGAGCATCTATCCTGAGTGGTCTCTATGCACACAGCCATGGCGTGTCTAACAACTTCACTGAATATCCTGCAGACATGGTGAGCTTTCCTATGCGACTTCAAGAGTCAGGATATGAAACCGCCTACGTCGGCAAGTGGCACATGGGGGAGGATAATGACAACCCACGACCTGGCTTTGACTATTTCGTGACACATAAAGGACAAGGAAAATACTTTGACACGGCGTTTAATTTCAATGGTGATGGACGCCGTATCGTGCCCGGGTACTACACCTCTGTAGTCACAAATTTGGCCAAAGACTGGCTATCCCAAAGAAAAGGACAACGGCCATGGATGCTCATGCTTGGTCATAAGGCACCGCACAGCTTCTACACGCCAGAGAAAAAATATGAAAACACGTTTGATGATGTCACCATTCCCTACCCCCAAACCGCTTTCCACCTTGATGACAAACCCGCGTGGTTCAAAAAACGGCTTGATACATGGCATGGGATTTACGGGCCTTTATTTGACTGGCGCAAAAACTTTCCTGACGAAAGCCCAAAAGGTGTTCAAGATTTTACCCGAATGGTACGTGCGTACATGGGCACGATTCTTTCTGTCGATGATAGCGTCGGAGAACTCTACAGTTTTCTCAAAGCGAGTGGAGAGCTTGACAACACACTCATTATTTTCACATCTGACAACGGCTTACTTGAGGGTGAACATGGAATGGTCGACAAACGCACCGGGCATGAGCCATCGATTCGAATACCGCTAGTCGTACGCTATCCAAAGCTCACACCAATTACCCAACCACGCGTTGTTGAGCAACTCACTGCCACAATCGATTTCGCACCCTCAATTCTTGACGTGTGCCAGGCAGCACCGCTCGACCATGTTCACGGAAAAAGTTGGCGACAATTAGCTTCAGAGGAGACGGATGATTGGCGAGACAGCTTCTATTACGAATACAACTACGAGCACCAATTTCCCTACACGCCAAACGTCCGTGCTTTGAGAACCGATCGTTGGAAGTATATTCGCTATCCACACGGTGACGGGTCACCTGATCGGCATATGGCGGAGCTTTATGATTTGACCAATGACCCCGAGGAGGACAAAAACCTGATTCATGACCCTGAATTCTCCGACACCGTAGTCCGGCTCCGGCACGAACTCGATCGATTAATCTCAGACCATGGAGACGGCAAGCCCGACAGAATGCCTGTGGATCAGGGGATTCAATCAGGACTTCCAGACGAGTCCATCCGATAGAAGCACATCCGGTAGAAGCCCCATCCGGCAGAAGCAAAGACAATGCATCGGTTTCACAAGTAGCACACAATGAATCTGAAATCACAGACGAATCTGAAATTACAGACTCGGGACAAGTCTTTGGGTACTCTGATAGAGCCTGCCGCATCAGGCAAACTAAAAAGGGCCGCACTAGCGCTGCCAGTGCGGCCCTTGATTTAAAGCGTGAAATCAGAATCAATTCTGTTCTGAATCACATTCACCCTTCGCACAGCAACTCGACTCGGCAGCAGTTTCACTGCAACCTTTGTCGCAACATGCAGACGAACAGCCTGAAGAACACGCACATGGGCCACCATCGCTACACGAGCACTGGTTTGCATCACAGCTACAGTTGCTGCACGTGCAGTCATCACCGCAACAGACACATGCTGCTGAACTCTCACCATTAAAGGTGGCAAGCGCAAATGGCATGGCCGCCACAGCGCTGAGTACTGCGAGCCCTACTACTGATTTGATTAACATAGAAATCTCCTTGGTCAATAAATGAAATGTAAAAATACAAAAGACGAAGAGATTTTCAGTTAGTGAATCCAGACACAAAGAAGTGCTTGGCGTTTGTTGTGACTAAGTACAGGTAGGGTAGGTTCGATATATTTTTTAGATGATTGCTGCAGGCCACAATCAATAGAGGGTTGCTGTCCCAAGATCGATTGCGGTGCGACGTCGTTTTTTAAACGTATCGACACTGCGGTTGAACTCAGCCGAACACGGAGGCAACATTCGCATGAAGGCCGAACACGATTGCCAAGCTTGGGTGTGGCCCGCTGATGCAGAGAATCTTTCTCTGACAGCTCTTGCTCGCAGCTGCAGCAGTTGGTCTTTGGAACCTCGACTGAAGTCTCGACGGCACAACACCCTACTTGGTCCGAACGACAACAACATTCCGCAAAAATCCCGGTTGGCATCATCATTGCCACCGAGACCGCGACTGTCATGGTCAAACGCACGTGTTTCACGCCCTTATCCTCCAGAGCACCTCGTTCACAAACCACTCTACACATTAATCTATCAATAGTTTACGCACAACATAGAACTTTTGATCTGTCGGCAGGCAAAAAGCGATGTTTTTAACGCAGGTAAGAAAAAACCTCTACCTGAACCCTAAAAGCGAGGGAGAGACAAAAGTCTCCCCCTCGCTGATTAGATCGACTCAATTTGATTAATAATCGCCGGCGACGACCTCACTTCCGGCACGTGTGCACAGTGATGCGAAGAGTGTATCTGACATTCCGTCACTCAGAAAAGCAACGTGTCCATCTGCAAAGACAAAACTAACACCACCTTGATGTGATGAGTAGAAATCTTCAAAGTGCGCCTCGCCACCACTATTAAAGACATGCTCACCCACTCCAACAACCCGTGACATCCCAGCTTCCAAGCCGTCAGCTCTGCCAATCCAAAGAGTTCCGCCTAATCGGCTATCTCGTTCACCAATGGCA
>CAJXFK010000166.1 GCA_913052575.1 uncultured Planctomycetaceae bacterium | reverse complement strand
GCAGGTTCAAGTCCTGTTTCCCGCATTTTTCATAAGGCTCTTCTCATGAACGACACAGGTGATAACAGCACGGAGTCTATCCAGTCTCAAGCGAGTGATAGCAACCCGGCATCAGACGAAGGCACTGTCTCAAAACAGAAACAGAACGCCACCGAAAAATCGACTGATCAACCTCTTGCTGTGCCACCAAAGCGCAGAATTGCAATAGGCACCCAGCGGCCAGATGCAACGCAACCAGATACTGCTTCACGTTACACATACGTCACATCAGAGCCCTCTTCCAACGCGGCGGATACACTACCGCCGACAGACCCGAACACTTCATTGAATCCCCAAGATGGCACCATCGACGGGAAAAAAACACAGAAAGATCGTCGCCAAAAACGATCAGGACGTGATTCGAAAGCATCGTCATTTACTGACTCGCTACCGCCTCAGAAGCGGGTGAGTATTCCAAATCTGCGACAAGATCTAGATGAGGATCTTGCGGATGATTTTGAAGCCGCCCTTGCTGGCCTTGAAGTTGAAACATTACTTGAACAAACGTCTGTTATCGATCAACCGATTCCACCGGGTGCAAAAGTTGAAGGGACCGTACTTTCTGTTGGTTCCGATACAGCTTTTATTGACCTAGGAAACCAACGGCAAGGCGCGCTCCAACTTTCTGTACTCGTTGAGGAAGGTGATGCAATACCAGAGGTCGGACAGACTGTAGAACTATCAGTAGGTGGACGAAACGACGAAGACGGTCTTTATGAGCTTGCTCCTGCGAATCGGGCAGTCGTAGTCGAGGATTGGTCCCAACTTGAAGTTGGAATGATTATTGCGGCACGATGCACTGGTGCAAATAAAGGTGGGCTCGAATGTGATGTTGCAGGAATCCAGGGCTTCATGCCAACGAGTCTCATTAGTCCATGGAGAGTTGAGAATCTAGAAGAGATGATTGGCCAGACACTCGAAAGCCTTGTTACTGAGGTTGTTCCACAGGCTCACCGCCTTGTCCTATCTCGCCGAGCCGTCATTGAAAAACAAGCTGCTGACGCCCGATCAGAAATGCTCGAAACCCTCGAGATAGGTGAAAAAGTTGAAGGGATCGTGCGGTCGATTCGTGACTTTGGTGCCTTTGTAGATATTGGGAATGGTGTTGAGGGCCTCGTGCACATAAGCCAATTGTCATGGGAGAGAGTAAGTGATCCCAGTGAACTTCTCGAAATTGGTCAGCACGTCCATGCCGTTATCAAGAAAGTAGATAGTAGCACTGGAAAAATTGGTCTCTCCATTCGTGATCTTGTCGAGAGCCCGTGGGCAAAAGCAGATGTGAAGTACTCACTTGGATCGACAGTACGAGGCACCGTAAGCCGGATTGCTGACTTTGGTGCTTTTGTCAAACTAGAACCTGGCATTGAAGGGTTACTTCATGTTTCTGAATTGGCAACCCGACGCATTCGTAGTGTTTCTGACGTAGTTAGTGAAGGCGAACAAATAGAATGTCGTGTCCTTGCTGTCGATCCTTCAGAACAGCGGCTGTCTCTATCCCTCAAAGCGCTTGCGAAAACTTCTCTTGATGAAGACTCCTCTGATCATGAGAATGACGATTCAGTTGCTTCAGAAAAGCCACGAAAGAAAAAGAATGTGACTCTCAAAGGTGGTATCGGTGGGCAGTCAGAGGGTGCTCGATTCGGACTCAAATGGTGATTTTTAGCCGCGTGAGACTGTCATAGTATTCTTCCCCATCCACGAGACCAAGGCCTCGGGAACCTTTACTGATCCATCTTCCTGTTGATAATTTTCCAGAATTGCCACAATCGCTCGACTGATTGCTACGGCTGTTCCGTTCAGCGTATGAACAAACTGAGTTCCTTTTCCATTTGGATTACGGAACCTAATCGCTAATCTACGAGCCTGGTAATCCGTGCAGTTTGAAGTACTGGTTACTTCACCCCACTCGCCAGCTTCCCCACGCCCCGGCATCCAAGCCTCGAGATCATATTTGCGATATGCAGGACCCCCTAAATCACCAGTAGCCGTATCAACAACCCGGTAAGGTATTCCTAAGCCATCGAAAATTTTGCACTCTAATTCGAGGAGTTGCTGATGCATAGCATCACTCTGATCAGGTGCCGTAAAAGTGAACATTTCAACTTTGGTAAATTGATGGACTCGATAGAGACCTCTAGTTGCTCTACCGTGAGCACCCGCTTCTGTTCGAAAACAATGGCTAATTCCACACAATTTTACTGGTAGCTCGTCACTGTTAAAAACTTTTTCAGACATTGCACCACCTAGTGTTATTTCGGCAGTCGCAATAAGCGACAAGTCGGTATTACTGATGGAGTAAATTTGAGTCTCAGGACCCCTCGGCATAAACCCGGTACCCTCCAGGATTGAATCTCGAGCAACGTCAGGAGTCGTCATAACCGTAAAGCCTTCTTGCATGAGCAAATCAATTGCATACTTTTGCAGTGCAAGCTCAAGAAGCACTCCGTCATTGGTAAGAAAATAAAAACCATGCCCAGCAACACGACTACCGGCTTCAAAATCAAAAAGCTTAAGATTTTCACCTAATTCAACATGGTCCCTAGGATTGAAGGCGAAGGATGGAATTGGCGAACTACCGCGACGAACTTCTGCTGCATCTTCTTCACCACCATGTGGAGCTTCGGAATGCGTTAGGTTCGGTATAGACCGCAGAATTTTGTCTGATTCTTCGAGCACTTCTGCTTGCTTCGCTTGAAGAACAGAGGCTTCTTCACGAAGCCGACGACCTTCTCTTTTTAGTGGCTCTCTTTCATCTTCAGACACCTTGCCAATCGATTTACTAACTCGACCAGCCTCTTGATTCAGGCGATCGATATCCAACTGTAATTTTCGACGCAGAAGATCTAATTCAGCAAACTTTCCCACGTCAACAGAAGCACCTCGAAGCCGGCAGTTTTCAGCAACGAGATTGATATTGTCAGTAACAAAACGGCGATCAAGCACAAATCTCTCCTATCAAAAAGTTTCGACGGTTGTCTGGTTCATGAAGACTCTATACTCAAATGCAAAGATTTTGAACCTCGACACGAGTTGTAAAGTCCAGATACGTGATGACCCAACCAACCACTACTGTTCCGGATATTGAAGAAGCCCCTGTTTTGCGCAAGAAGAGGGCGAAACGACGACAACCTCGCTACCATGTTGTTCTCTGGAATGATGATGATCATACATACCAGTATGTTGTCTCCATGCTCCAAAAGCTATTCGGTCACCCCTCACCAGCAGGAATCAAAATGGCAACTGAGGTAGACCAGAAAGGAAAAGTCATTGTGCTCACTACGACCCGAGAGCACGCTGAGCTCAAACGCGATCAGATTCATGCTTTTGGGGCAGACAAACTCCTGCGGAGGTCAAAGGGCGCCATGTCGGCGTCGATTGAGCCAGAAGCGTAGCGAGATCATACAACACAAAGTAAAGCCAAACAAAACTACGGCCCGAATCATTTGATCCGGGCCGCACTCTTTACGATCTCGTAAGTGGGTGGCTGGCTGATACTTACTGGGTTGACTTAGTCCTCACATCCACATGACGGTTCACACGGAGCCTCACGCCAGACAGTTTTGGGGACACATTTGGTCACAGTGTAAGCAACCTTCTTCGGCACCATCCGACAAACATCAATGGTTTTCGTGTAATGAACTGGCCGCGTTACACAGTACGGCACTTGCTTTGTCCGCGTCTCTTTCACCATCTTGCAGACTTTGTAACATTCTTCACGACAGCGCTCTTCACGAATCATTCGGCACACCTGATAAGAGCATGTCTTTACATGCTGCTCAGGAACCATCTTGCAAACCTTATACGTTCGTACTCGCTGCTCAGGCACCATCTTGCACACCTTATAGCAGCAGGTTCGCACTCGTTGCTCGGGAACCATCTTGCACACCTGGTATGTTCGAACTCGTTGCTCAGGCACCATCTTGCACACCTTATAGCAGCAGGTTCGCACTCGTTGCTCGG
>CAJXFK010000165.1 GCA_913052575.1 uncultured Planctomycetaceae bacterium | reverse complement strand
GCGGTGATGACATCACGGGACTTCCACTTCCAAGTTCTGAACTATCAGTATCTCGTGGCGTGACTGATGCTGACGGCATATTTGATGTCACCTATCAATGGCTTCGAGATGACGTGGCGATTCCAGCAGCAACATCAACAACATATACCCTGTCCCCTTCTGATACGGGCAAGAACCTTTCAGTTGAAGTGTCACATCTCGACGGCAGGGGAAAGCGCGAACGTGTGACCTCAACTGCCGTTGAAGCTCTTGGTATTCTTGAGAATGAAGGATCTGCTGGACTCGCCTACAATTCATCGAGTCAGGTGTACTTAATACGAGGATCAGCTGCCCTTCTTCCTCTTCAAAAGGATAGTGGCACCTCGCTCCAAACAAGCGGGCTCGACGGCTTTTCTATTACTGCTGCTCCCGAATCATCCTCCCGCCATATGCTGCACTTAAAACGTTCGGAGATCGATTACCTACTTCCGATTGACGACAGCGGCATGCTTGCTTCAGTATTTCATCAGCTGAAAAATGCACAGACAGCACTGCTTGAACGGACATATATTTCACCTGATTCGTATATACAAATCACTGCAAGTGCGCTTGGTTATTTGTATGACGGACAATTGAGCCCAACATTTGAGGCTCAACGTGGCCTCACGTATGCGTTTAATATTCAGGCTTCTGGCTATCCGTTATATCTCCGTTCGTCTACTGACCTTGGAAACATGTCAAACCTCTACACCAACGGAGTGAGTGACAGTGGGAAAGATGTCGGAACAATCTTCTGGCACGTCGGCCTCGATACACCCGATACGCTCTGGTATACCACGGAGACTGACGCAACTTTCACAGGACAAATACTTGTCTCCGACCTCAATGATGGAACGTAATTGTTTAATTGCCTGAGGCCTCGTATTTAAAAACAATATAAAAAATACGACTCCAGCAGGTATCATCTAGAAATTCACGGGTTTTTTGTTCCGTTTTGCTATCTCGCGCATGTAACAGTAGGAAAATTGTGGAATAATGATCAGTCTTTCTGGACATGATCTTCATACAACACGCGCTTCATCCTATTGAGCTTATTGAATCATTTTAAGGAACTCTCAACATCATTATGAGTAACAAACTTTCCCGTCGTGAATCGCTGAAACTTCTTGCCGCCAGTGGAATCGCAAGCCTTCTCACTCCGACAACAGAAGCTGCGACCGAAGGAAACGACCGGTCATGGAGCAATACCAATGACAGGGTCTGGCTCGGCGGCGACTACTGGGCAAACCCAATGGAAAACTGGAAAATCAAAAATGGTTTTGCTCAGTGCATCTCTAATGCTGAAAATCGAAGTATTCATCACCTGACTCATCAGATCACTCATCCTGAAAAGGGCTTTGCCATGGCCGTTCGGCTCGTCGCAGGTGAAGGAAAAGATGGTGGTGGTGGCTTTCGCATCGGTGTCAAAAGCGATCTCAATGAATACCGAAGCAACTGTTTTGCACGAACGGGAATCAATGCCGGTATCAATAGTGATCAGAATCAACTGTTCATCGGCAGTCAGACAGTAAAAGTACCCAAAGATCATGCTGGTGAAAACATTCTGGTTCTCTCCGGAAAACCAAATGGAAAGCAGGTTGAACTCACATTAACCCTCGGCGACAACATTGCTTCGGTAACCCACAGTGTGCCGGCGAAAAGCATTCTGGGAAATGTAGCCCTTGTCAGCCAATACACTGGTCCAAAGAAGACCCAAGAAGCAGTCGATGGCTACCGATTTACTGACTGGGAGCTCGAAGGTGAGGCGTTCACAATTTCACCTGACCATGCCTTCGGCCCTCTCCTTTGGTCCATGTACACCTTGAGTGACTCGCGGTCTGATCGAGGATTTATTATGAAAATGAGCGGCCTTACCGGGCCGCTTGGCAAAGAAGACAACCAGATCGTTGAACTTCAGATCAAACAAAATGGTGCGTGGAAATCACTCGGTGAAGCAACCCTAGACCCTGATGCCTGGGTCGCCACATTTACCATTCCAAACTGGTCAGAGGAGCTGGCCTCTCAATACCGGCTGGTCTATCTCGAAACACACAAAGATGGTTCTGTCACCCGAAACGAATGGGGTGGAATCATCAAGCCAAATCCCTCTGGTCGTCCACTGCGGCTTGGAGCGTTAACCTGTCAGAATGACTACGCATTTCCTTACGAACCAGTTGCTGAAAATCTCATCAAACTCGATCTGGATATGCTGTACTTCTCTGGTGATCAACTCTACGAAAATCATGGTGGGTTCGGCATCATTCGTGATCCGGCAGACCCGGCAATATTAAATTACTTAAGGAAATTTTATCAGTTTGGATGGTCATTCCGTGAGGCCATGAAGAACAGCCCCACCGTCTGCCTTCCTGACGATCATGACGTCTTCCAAGGGAACATATGGGGTGAAGGCGGCGCGGCAATGAAAGACCTTGAAGGTGGTGCAAGCTCAAAAGGAGGCTATCGTGAACCGGCCAAGATGGTTAACGTTGTTCACAAAACCAATACCAGCCATCATCCCGACCCCTATGACTCCAATCCATCACTACAAGATATAAGTGTCTATTACACCGATCTTGTCTACGGAGGTGTGAGCTTCGCTATCATCGCCGATCGTCAGTGGAAAAGTGGTCCTGAGCGCGTCGAAACCGGTAGTGGCAGGGCTGACCATGTGCTGGATCCCACATTCGATACCACTGTGCTCGATAAAGAAGGCCTCGCCTTGCTTGGCGAGCGTCAAGAGAAATTCCTCGAACAGTGGGGTGACGATTGGCGCGGCCACACTATGAAAGTGTTATTCAGCCAGACCGTTTTCGCCGGTGTCGCCACCCACCACGGTGGTCAACAACAATATTTAAAAGCTGACCTCGACTCAGGTGCCTGGCCGCAGACGCCACGAAACAATGCCATTGATATCATCCGGAAATCTATGGCGCTTCATATCAACGGAGATCAGCACCTTACTACTCTGTCCCAATATGGAGTGAGCAAACAGCGAGACAGTAACTGGGCATTTTGTACACCTGCCATCGCTGCCGGGTACCCGCGATCCTGGCTTCCTGATGAAGTAGGCATGCCACACGAAAATCGACCAGATCACGGCTACAAAAATACCGGAGAATATCTCGACGGCTGTGGGAATAAAGTTTACGTCTATTCAGTTGGCAACCCTGAGGCCGACGGAACAGCAAGAGAACGATATAAAAAAGCGCACCAGAAAGCCAGTGGCTTTGGTCTCGTTACCATCGACTGTGAAGCAAAGACGTACCACCTCGACTGCTATCGTTTTGCAGTTGATGCAACCGACGGGAATCCAAACAATCAATTCCCTGGATGGCCAGTAGTTATTCATCAGGCTGAAAACCGTGGTGAAAATAGAATCTCCTGAGCATCTCACGAAATGCGAGCGTGTCCATGAAAGTATCAGCAACGTCTAGCAGAACATGGCAGTTGATGTGTGAGGTGCTCTGTACCTGCTACAGATAGCACATGCTACAGATAGCATCTATGCAGCTTCGGCACGTAAAACCCATAGGCGTCATGAGTTATCCGGGTAATCCGACAACATATTTTTCGGATAGTTACCAGTCTTGCATGCGTTTTCATACACGGGCTTCGGAATACTTCCTGTTAGTTTACAAGCAGCTGCAACATTGAGTGCTTCAAGGGCAACCATTTCGTCCTTTGTGCTGCCCAAGATATCAATCAGACCTTGCAGCCCAGCCTGTGGTTCGCCCACAGCAACCAGGGCTTCAGCTGCAGCAATTCGAACAGCCGGTTCAGTATCATCCAGAAGGGCTTTTAGTGAATCGGCTGCAGCCGCTGCATTTCTTCCACGAATGGTACAGCCAACTGCACCCCAGTAACGCATGACGGGACGGGTACTCTTCATCACTTCCTGAAGCTCAGCAAGTGCTTGAACGTCACCATCACATGCTGTGACGGCCAGATCAAGAATTTTTTCATACGGAAAGTTCTTGTTATGGACGTAGTCGTACACCGTCCCTTTTTCAGAAATCTGGTTATACA
>CAJXFK010000164.1 GCA_913052575.1 uncultured Planctomycetaceae bacterium | reverse complement strand
TCAGAACCTTTGGCGGGTACAGGCTCAAATGACCAAATGTGAAACAAGGATGATTCGAAGAAACAGTTTGGCCGCCTGGACGTGCAAAGCGTGCAGCTTCAAGATGAGGAATTTCTTGTACAAGGCGGTCAGCGTAGCTGACTGCAGATTCGAGGGAGTCAGCAATAATATTTCCAGTGGTACGTTGCATGGTGATTTTCTCTGAATTTTTCTTAATGTTTGAATTTTTGTTTGTGTTTTTTGGAAAGCATATTGATCGCCTTCGGAAGCGTCTCGCACTCTTCCGAAAAGACTCGAGCGGCAAGCGATTCTGAAGTGTCGTCAGTTGTCACAGGCACCTGCGACTGAAGAAGTATTGGTCCGTGATCATACTCGTTGTCGACAAAGTGCACGGTGCATCCGGAAGTTGTGCACCCCTTCTCAATAACGGCGGTATGTACCCGGTTACCATAGAATCCTTTCCCACCGAATGCAGGCAGTAATGATGGGTGAATGTTAATCACCCGATGTTCAAAATCGGACGGAATTGTAACGAGTTGAAGAAATCCAGCCATGACGACAAGGTCGACATTCTCTGTACGACAATGATCAAAAATAATGGAACTCCACGTTTCGAGTGAAGCATCACCCTTTGTGGACACCACTGTTGGAATACCAGCCTCCTCAGCAATGGTGACGCCGCGTACGCCTTCTCGGTTTGACACAACAAGTTCAATAGAAGCCGCGAGTACTCCAGCTTTTTGGCGTCTCAGTAAATTTTCGAGAGTTCGCCCAGATCCAGAAAGAAGGATTGCGAGCCGATATGGGGGTGTATTGCCTTCGTTGCTCACGGGGACAAAGTTTCTTTCTCTCAGGATGTTTTGGACGGGCTTGCTCGTTTCAGACTCATTGTGAGAGCCTGCCCGTCAACATCAAGTGTTTCTAGTTCAGCTTTTTGTAACAGCTCAAAGCCAACTGAAACCGCAAGCGTCTCCGAGGCGAGGGTTTCAGCGTGGGCTTGAAGTGCATTTCGGAGTTCTTTCGATTCCGTGGCAAATCCAAGCTCTATTCTGTCAGTAAATTCAAGATCAAGGGTCTTTCTTTGTGATTGTACGGCGTGGATAACTTCACGCACCTGGCCCTCGGCAAGAAGTTCAGGTGTTAATTCGCTCGAAATAACGACGACACCTCGGGTGCCCTCAGCCGCAGCCCAGCCATCACGCGCGGTGGTTCTGATTATGCAATCTTCTTCACGAATGGATACGTCCGTCCCATCAGCCAGACTGACAGTCGCACTTCCATGATCACGAAATGCAGTCATGAGTGTGGTTGCATCGGCTTGCTGAAGCGCATTTTTCACCTGCGGGAGTTTTTTACCAAGACGTGGGCCAAGTTTTTTGAGGTCAGGAAGGATTGTCCGCGTGATATAGGTATCAGGCTGTCCGCAAATTTCAAATGCCTTGACATTAAGTTCATTGCAGACAAGGTCAGCATGCGATACAAGCCAGTCAGCATCGTTTTTATGCGACTCTGCGAGGATAACCTCGACTTTGGAGAGCGGCTGGCGAACCTTGAGTTTGGCCTGTGCCCGTGCGGCCCGCCCAAGAGATGCTACTTCACGAATAAGGGCCATCTGGCGAGCGAGGTCTGGGTTGATGAGTTCAGCATTTGCTGCGGGGTAGTCAGTGAGGTGAATGCTTTCTGATACTCGACTTCCGAAAGGGCCAACAGCAAGATTCTGCCAGAATGCCTCGCTTATAAATGGAACAAATGGTGCGGCCAAACGTGCAGTTGTCGTGAGTACTTCGTAAAGCGTCCAGTATGCGTCACATTTTTCAGGATTGCCGTCTGCAGATGCGTCTGCCTTTCCTGACGCCCAAAAACGATCCCGACTTCGTCGGACAAACCAGTTGCTCACCGCGTCTACCAATTCAGAAAGTGCCTTTGCAGCGACATAGTGATCGTACGAGTCAAGTGCTTCAACCATTGTGTTAGACGTTGCGTGGAGTTCAGCCAGCATCCAGCGATCAAGCTCACTTCGCTCGGACGCCGGGCGAAAGCCGTCTCCCGTCATGAGATTTTTATGATCAAGTTGGCCAGGGTCTTCCATGTGAGTTGCAGGGTTAAATCCGTCAATGTTGGCATAGATCACAAAAAAGCTGTAGACATTCCAGAGCCGTAGAAGAAATTCTGGAACACTCTCGCGAATTGCACGCTCGCTGTATCGAATACTGTTCCAGGGAGGCTGTCCTGCAAGAAAGTACCATCGGAGTGCATCAGCTCCATATCGATCGAGAATTTCAGTAGGCTCTTTGTAGTTCCGCTTGCTTTTGGACATCTTGCTACCGTCTTCCCCAAGCATGTGTCCAAGCACGATGCAATTGCGGAAGGGGTGGGGGTAGCTATCTGGCGGCATCGCTGCAGGTGGTTTTACATCAGTAGTCGATTCAGGACCAAAAAGAAGTGTGCTGATTGCGAGTTGGCTATAGAACCAGCCACGAGTTTGATCAATTGCCTCGGAAATAAAATCAGCAGGCCACTGTGATTGAAATTGATCGGCACCGGTGTGCGGCCAGCCCCACTGAGCAAAAGGCATTGCTCCAGAATCGAACCAGCAATCGATGACTTCCGGTACCCGATGCATCCTCGCACCGTCCTGAAAAGGAGAGTCGTAAGTGATGGCGTCGATGTAGGGTTTGTGGACTCGAAGATCATCAGACAATTCTGGATCCTCGGTCTTCGCTTTCACAAAGACGTCCATGCCGGTGACTCCCGGCTTGGAGAGAAGTGCATCGTACGCGGGGACAGCCTCAGCTTTTCCTGTTTCTTCACAGACCCAGATTGGAAGTGGGGTTCCCCAGTAACGCTCCCTCGACAAAGCCCAGTCGACATTGTTTGCAAGGAAGTTGCCGAATCGCCCCTCCTTAATGTGCTCAGGCATCCAGTTGATCTGTTCGTTGTTGGCTAGCATGGCGTCTCGAAACTGACTGGTGCGGATGAACCAACTGGCCCTTGGGTATTGAATCAGTGGGTCGTCATCAGCTCGCCAGCAGAATGGGTAGTCGTGCAGATACTGTTCTTGGTGGACAAGAAGTTCTCGACTGCGAAGATCACGGGTCACGTCGCGATCACACTCTTTCACAAATCGCCCGGACATAGTTGGGAATTCATCGGTGAAAGTGCCGTCCGGTGCAACGCAGTTAAGGAGTGGTGGCACTTTGTCTTTAAATCGTTCTCGTTCAGCCAAGAGAACGCCGTAGTCAACCTCACCAAAGGCAGGAGCAATATGTACGATGCCTGTGCCTGAATCTGTGGTGACAAAGTCGGCTTCGATAACACGCCAGCCAACCGGCTGGTTATCTCCATTTTCCAGGGCACTAAGTTCTGGCTGACCGGCAGGGCGGAAACAGTCAAATGGGGGCAGGTAGCACGCACCTACGAGGTCGGAGCCCGGAAAAGAATCAAGGACTTCGAGTGTAGTTTTCCTTTTGTCGGCAAGCGATGCTGCAAGTGGCTCGGCAAGAATATATTCATGTTCCGGGTCGTCTTCAAACCGGACAGCTACATATGTAAGGTCGGCTTTTACAGCTGCAAATTGATTTGAAGGAAGCGTCCATGGAGTTGTTGTCCATGCAATGAGGTTTCGTGTTGTTGGTGATCCACTTGCATCAAGAAGAGGGAAAGCAACATAGACGCTTGGGTCGGCTACTTGACGATATCCCTGACCAACTTCTCCGCTCGACAGGGCTGTGCCACCCTGCGGCCACCACCACACAATCTTGTGACCCTGATATAACAGTCCACGATTGAACAGTTCAGTAAGAGCCCACCAGACGCTTTCGACATAACTCTGGTGATAGGTAACATAAGCTTCTGAAAGATCGATCCAGAAACCAATACGTTCCGTGAGTGTCTCCCACTCCTTCATGTATCGCCAGACAGATTCCTGGCAACGATGGATAAATGGCTCGACACCATATTCTTCAATCTCAGCTTTTGAGTGAATGCCGAGGCTTTTGCACACCTCGACTTCTACAGGGAGGCCGTGGGTGTCCCAGCCTGCTTTGCGTTCACAAAACTCACCCCGCATTGTTCGGTATCGGGGGTATAGGTCTTTGATGGCTCGAGTAAGGCAGTGCCCTGGGTGGGGCATGCCATTGGCTGTTGGTGGTCCTTCAAAAAAAACAAATCGCTTTGAACCGCGACGATTGTCGAGTGACTTTTGATAAATTCCTGCAGATTTCCAAAGGGCAGCAATTTCGGCTTCTGTGGCGGGCAGGTCAGGTCTGCCCCGGACTG
>CAJXFK010000163.1 GCA_913052575.1 uncultured Planctomycetaceae bacterium | reverse complement strand
ATGAGGATGGTTCGGAAGAACTGTATGACCATCAGATTGATCCAAATGAATGGACGAATCTGGCTGATCGAAAAGAATTTACAGAAATCAAAAACAGCCTTGCCGAGTCAATTCCTGAGAAACAGCACTCCGGCCTGATGGCTCAGGATTGGTTCGATCGGTTTCAGTCATCTTCTGCTGAGAGTGTGGGCCGGAAAAGACGGTCAAAAGGTAACAAGGCAGGGTCGACCGCTTCAGGAAAGTAAGGTTCAGTGCGAAATAATTTTTATCTTCCTGCAGCGAGTGTCTTCATTTGGATGCTTGCAGTGCAATCGGTGTCTTGCGGGCAACAGAGTACCATTCATGAGCAGTTCAGTGCGGAAAGTCTGGCTTCTTCTTTTCTGACAGACATCCCAAATAAAAATACGGAAGTCCGCGACGGCGTTCTGTGGACGAGAGGTGAGAGTGGCGGCAAATATCCGCCCCTCGTGTATCTGGGTGTCGGCGGCAAAGACCTCACCATTTCATTCCGGTACCGGCATCTTGAGCAAGGCGGCATGGTCTGGTTTTTTGTGGATGGAGATGATGGGTATGGGAGTGTTGACCATATGTTGCGAGTCAAGTTGATGCGAACAGGCATTCAGCTTCAGATCGATTCGCATTCACTTGATCCGAACCATCCGGATCGTCAGAACAACAGTCGTCCAGCAGATAAGGTAAGCGGAGCCTATCGTCTGAATATGAAGTACCCACGGAAAAGCATTGATCTCACGAAGAATAGGTGGCACGACGTCAGGGTTCAGTTTTCTGGTGAAACTGTCACCATCAATCTGGATGAGAAGAAGTGGAAGAAAACACTGAGGCATGCATGTTTTGATCAGGAAAAACAAAAAGTTTTATGGATGCAGAACGGTGGGGAAAAGGGAGTTGAACTTGATGATATCCATGTGACTCAAACTATTGTGGAGGATAAACCGCTGGGATTATCACCACTCGACGCAGGATCATAAGTAGTAGTTGGTAGGCATAGGAATAATCTTTTTATAATTTCGGAACAGAGAACAACGCAGGTCATCATGAAGAAACTGATCAGTCTTGTAAGAGGATGCAACATCGCACTCGTTACTCTTGCACTATGTGTTTCTGGGGCCGTTTCGGTTGCGAGTGAAAAACCAAACGTGTTGCTCATTCTTGCAGACGATCTTGGGTATGGTGATGTTGGTTGCTATGGATGTCCAGATACCAAGACCCCTCACATGGATAAGCTTGCACGTGACGGGGTTCGCTGCACCGACGGGTACGCAGCTTTTCCAGTCTGTTCGCCGTCGCGAGCGGCTCTTCTTACAGGCCGGTATCCAGCAAGATTTGGCCCAACATATGAAGACTATTTTGGTGGCGGTGTTCCGGAGCTCGATCCAGTCAAGCACCTGACAATTGGCCAGATGATGAAAGACGCAGGCTATGAAACGGCATGCTTTGGGAAGTGGAATGTGTCGAACCTGAACCGTCGTCGGGCAAATGACTTCGGTTTTGACCATTGGGTTGGTCTTCATCTTAATCACGACTATTACACGCATAAGTTAGTGCGAACTGGAGAGCATGATCTCTACAAGAATGGTGAGCCTTTCGATCGTGAAGGTGTCTGGTCAGACACGATTTTTGCCGATGAAGCGATCCATTTTATTGAGAATAGGAAGGAAAAGCCATTTTTTATCTACCTGGCGTTTCAGGCACCGCACAGTCCGTATCAGGATCCTGACAAGTTGATGGATCCACCCGGGAGCAAGGAACGTAAGACACTCATCAAGATGGTCGAAAGACTTGACCTAGAGATCGGGCGGGTGCTTGATGCACTTGATAAGGAAAACATGGCTAAGGATACGCTCGTTATTCTGACGAGTGACAATGGTGGTGCGCAGGGTGTTTCGCGAAATTTTCCGTTGAGTGGTGCAAAGCAAAGTTTGCTAGAAGGTGGTGTCCGAGTACCACTGATTTTTCGTTGGCCGGGCGTGCTTCCGGCAAGTGAGGAGTCTGCGGTACCAATTTCGGCGATGGACCTTACCGCGACGATTGCAGCTGCCGGTGGCGTGAGTCCACCTGAGGATAAGGCATTTGATGGAATTGATATGGTGCCGTCGCTTCTCGGAGAGGCGCATGTTTCTGAAACGAGACCCCTTTTCTTTCGGCGGCGAGATATTAAGTTCCGCCAAAACCTAAATAGTATTCGTCAGTCTGCTGTTCGGCAGGGAGCGTGGAAATATCTCCGCAGCTATAAGAAAAATAATGAAAAGTACACGGCAACATTGTTTGATTTAGACAACGATATTGCTGAGCAGAATGATATTTCTCAAACCAGTCCGGAGCGATTCCAGGAAATGAGCGATCTCTTAGAAAATTGGGAGGCCGAGCTTGCCAAGACGGCTCAACCGTTTCCCAGTGTTTCTAAAAAATTGAAATAGTTGAAAGAGAGAAAATTTGTATGCTGCGGTTTAGTGTTGTAATAGGCATGCTTGTTGCTTGTGGGTCCAATGTTCTTGCGGATCTTGAAGTAGTGTGTCCGTCTGAAAAACAAACTCTGTTGCTGCGAGGTTCGGCAGAGGTGAGCCGTGGTGTTCGTACAGTTACGGGTTCAGTTGATGCAACTGGTCATGGCCCTATTACCTATTACACCGTTCCGTTTCGGAAGGGAATATTTTCTCTTTCTTGGAAGGCAAGTGATGAGAAGTGTTTGGTATTTGTTTTTGATAGCAAGCCGAATGGGAAGGCAACGCACGCACTCAAGGTATATGTGAATGGTGCTCCCGGAAAAGGAAAAGACGAGAGGGATGTTCTCGCTCTTGTGACGTACGACGGAAGTGTGCATGCGGATAAAAAGGCTACAATCGTGAAGCACGACCATTACTCTGCCTGCAACCAGTGGCACGAAATGAGTGTTACCTTCGGGGGTGATAAGGCTATAGTTTC
Organism: uncultured Planctomycetaceae bacterium; assembly: GCA_913052575.1. Taxonomy (GTDB): domain Bacteria; phylum Planctomycetota; class Planctomycetia; order Pirellulales; family UBA1268; genus UBA1268. Next base: position 1,387 of record CAJXFK010000163.1, on the reverse strand, counting down.
TATAGATGATAAATCGTATGCGGTCTCTAGTGAGCGATTTCTAGAGCCAATTGAAAAGTGTGGTGTCGGTCACTTTTCGGGGTCTTTGCAAACTCGGGATGTGAAAATTCAAAAGCATGATGAGTTGTGAGAGTTCACGAAATCCTGCAGTTTCGTTTGAGTTGACTCATTCGAAGGTTGGGTTGTGTGTGATTTAGTTTGATGGTTCTATCGTGCTTGATAATAGAGTTTTGTGTCGAGCCACGCTTGATAGATACAAAAACGTGCAGCAATTGTCCTATCAACTATTGGGTAGAGATTGGATGATGTTTGAGATGAGATGACGGTTGAGATGAATTGTTCATGGAGCGATATGGCATGTTGAACAACCTCATTCAGAAATGAAACAGTACGAAAGGGATTCGATTGATGATACGAATTTTAGCACTACCTCTTTTCTTTGTTATTGCTGTTGCGGCACACGCAGAGGATTTTCAATCGCTCTTTAACGGGAAGGACTTGTCAGGCTGGGCTGGCAAAGAAGGGCTCTGGTCTGTGAAAGACGGTGCAATCTTCGGCCAGACGACAGAAAATGATCCGATAGATGGCAACACATTTCTTGTCTGGCAGGGTGGCGACGTTGGTGACTTTATTCTGAAGTTGAAAGTTCGGTTTTCTGGCAATAACACTGGCGTGCAGTATCGCAGCGAATTGTTTGGCGAGCCCGAAGAATTTGTGGTGAAAGGATATCAAGCAGATCTGCACCCTAAGCCCGAATTCTACGGCATGCTTTATGCTGAGAAATGGCGAGGAATTATTGCGAAACGATTTCAGAAGGTTGTTGTGGGCGATGATGGCAAGCCAGAAGTTATTGGTGAGGTTGGGGATAAGAACCAGAAACTCGTTGATAGCGAATGGAATGAGCTGACAATCACCGCCGTTGGTAACCGACAGATTCATCAGGTTAATGGCATTACAACAATGGACCTGACCGATAATCATCCGGAAGCAAAAAGGAAAGGAATCATCGCCCTTCAACTCCATAAGGGGCCACCGATGAAAGTTGAAGTTAAAGATATTCAGCTCAAGCGTTTGGATCGCAAAGCAGGGAAGGCGGCTCTTCAATCGTTAGCAGCCGGTTCAGAGAATGGGCCAGAGAATGGGCCAGAGAATAGGGCGACGCCAGTGTCTCGTATCAAAGCCGCAAAAGATTTTAAGGTAGAGTTGCTTTATTCTGTACCCGCTGAAAAGCAAGGCTCATGGGTCAATCTTTGCACGGATAATAAAGGCCGTCTTTTGGTAAGTGATCAGTTTGGTGGGCTTTATCGGATAACACCTCCAAAGGCAGGGAAGACACTGAGTGTTGACGATGTGCAGCCAGTGCCGGCTGATATTCGAGCCGTCAATG
>CAJXFK010000162.1 GCA_913052575.1 uncultured Planctomycetaceae bacterium | reverse complement strand
AGGGTTGCCCGCTTTCCTTATTGCTCTTGGCATTACGTTTGGTGTCGATCAATACGCACCAGACGAATCAGTGGGTTTTTGGGCAGCAGTTTTAGGTATCGGCTTTGGTGCTGGAGTGCTGGGTTACGTGCTCCATTCTATGGCGATTGTAAGAGGCGGTGCCGTTGGGCGAGCCGCACTATAAAAAGACATTAAAAGAATGGGTGGAAAAATGGTTGCAGCTACAGAACACAGGCTCGCAGACGGTGTCGTCGTCGATTGCATGAATCCTGGTGAAACAGACATCATCTACAAGGAAATCTTTGACGACAAAGTCTATGCGAGGCATGGTATCGAAATCAGTGACGGCGATACAGTAATCGATATTGGCGCTAACATTGGTCTCTTTGCTTTATTCGCAAAGCAGGAAGGGTCGAGGGCGAAGGTCTATTGCTTTGAGCCGGCGCCCGAAACATTCAGTATCCTTGAGAAAAATGTGAAGCGTTTTGAACTTGATGAAGTCAAGTTGTTCAATGCAGGAATTGCTGAGAAGCGTGGTGAAGCAACTCTTTACTTCATGCCGAAGTTCACTGTCAGTTCAACGTTCCAGCCAGACGATTCCGTTGAGCAACTTGAACGGAATGAGGAGTTTACGGTGAATGCTCTAGCAACTTCTTCGAATTGGGTGGTTGCGACAGCATTTCGTCTGCTCCCACGGTTTTTGCAAAAAAGAATTGCCCGCCGAGTTATGAATGCTTATGCAGAACGTGTTTCTGTTTCCTGTCCACTCTTGAGTGTCTCAGATGTGATTGAAGAGCAAGGTCTTGGTCAGGTCGACCTGTTGAAGGTAGATGCCGAGGGCATCGAGGATGGGATCCTCGCAGGTATTGCCGAAGAACACTGGCCTCGTATTCAGCAGGTAACGGTTGAAGTGCATCGAGGCAAGGAGCAACTTGAAAAAGTAGAATCTCTTCTTCGAGGGCACGGTTTTGAAATTGTGACTGAAGCAAGTCCGGCGTCACCGGCTGAGCCAATGGTCTATGCGAGACGAGCGTAGAAGGTGAAATATGGTTGATGCGACTGCGGTGAACCAGATACAGCCAGATTTGGGAGATGTGCAAGAGACACTCCTGATTCCACTCTATTATCGTGCGTGCGAAACGCATCGAGAAGACGCAATTATTCGGGACGAGGATGCTGTTCGGATTATTAATGGAATTGACTACGACTTTTCGTGTTTTGATGAAGCGAAGTATGTCTATCTCGACTGCGTAATACGTTCTGAAATTTTTGATGAACGTGTGAAACACTTCATTCAAGATAATCCTCGCGCAACCATCTTCAACTTGGGGGCGGGCCTCGATGCGCGTTTTCAGCGAGTTGATAACGGTTTGATTCGTTGGTTCGATCTTGATTTCTCAGATGTCATATCGATTCGCGATCAAGTTCTGCCGGCAACCGATCGAGTGACGCACCTGGCTTGTTCTGCTTTTGACTTCGAATGGCTCGATTCGATTGACATTCCGCAGAACGCGCCAGTCATGGTTATCGCTGAGGGGCTGTTTTGTTACTGCGAGGAGGCTCAGGTGCGAGAGCTTTTCCTTCAGCTTTCGCAGAGGTTTGAAGATGTCCATGTTCTTTTTCAATCAATATCACCGCGTTACGTGGGACGTGAGTCACAGGTTGGTGCTGTAAACAAAACGCGTGCAAAGCTCCGGTGGGGAGTACGAAGTGGCCGAGAACTTCTGGCGTGGAAAAAGGGCTGGGAGTTCGTTGGTGAATGGGCATTTATTGATCGTCATCGATCACGATGGGGACGCCTTCGCTGGCTCTCGTTACTACCTTGGGTCGGGCGGGACCTACGTGAAGTCCTGAAGGTCACTGAGTTACGGCTTAGTGAACCATCTCCCCGTGGTGAGCTATTTTCAGAAGATCAGAAACCAGTTCAGTAAATATTTCAGGGCACGATGTCATGTGGTCACTCACACCTTTTGAACAGTACATGGTTGATGATGACTGTGTTGACTCACCCATGAATTTTACTTTTGTATGGTCATGCGAGGGCAGGGTTGATAGGCAACGCTTGCAAAAAGTACTGGACACCATGCTTCCTCAACATCCGTTATTGACCTGTCAACTCAAGGGAAAGAAATGGGTGTCAGGTGACAGGCGTGTTGTCGTTCAGCAGGCTGAACAGCTTGATCAGTATGGACGAGAAGTCGAAACCATAGAGACTGAGGTGGTTCCTCTTGTGGTTCAATTGGTTGATAAACCTGCAGATTGTTCTGAGATTCATATGACGTTTCATCACGCAGTATGTGATGGGATTGGTGCTACAGAATTTTGTGGCGATGTTTTCATGGCATATGCCAATGATTTTTTCGGTGACATCGGCAAGAAAAAAATTGCAAAGCGAAAACAGCTCGGCGCTGTTGAGCTTCTGGATTCAAGAAATCAACTTGCTCGTCCCGTGGTCGAAGACGTGAGTTGGTTTGACGCCATTCGATTTCTTGCGGATGAAGCGAAGTGGTTTTTTCTTGATCGGGCGACAGCAATTCCGTGTGACGGTATAGATGATCATGTCGTACGGTCCTCTCAGCTACTTTCCATTCAACTTACGCCTGAGGAAACAGTCGCGTTACGCCGCAATGCGGATATGCGAGGCGCGAGTCTGAATGAATTCCTGATGTCGTTACTTACGGGTGTTATTGGCACATTTTGCCAGGCTCCTGGTCAATCAGAAAAATCATGGGTTGGTGTGGTGCAGCCTGTAAGTATGAGGCCGCGACTCAATCGTCGGATGCCAGCCTGTAATAGTATCGGTTATGCCTTCTATCGAAGGAGAATCGTTGAATGCAAGTGTTGGGAAGATCTCCTACCAAAAATGATCAGTGATTCACGAGCAGTCGGGAAGTATGGTCTGGCGGGGTGTTTTCATGATGCAATCGCGGTTCTTCAAAAGGTTCCAAATCCATTCAGGAAATGGTTCGTTCGGTCAATGAGGCCTGGGACATTTGTATTTAGTTATCTAGGTGATCCAAGAAGGCGGTTCGCGCAGCCTCTCGGTATGAGTCAAGATACTGTGGACTTAGGTGACTGTAAGATTGTTGGATTTTCTGCTGCACCTCCACCACGGAAGGGAACTGAACTTGGGATTCTGGCTAGCCTTTTCGGACAGCGATTAACCGTTTGGGTACGACCAAGTCAGAGGCTTGCAGGAACATCATCGATGAAAAATTTGTTTGCATTGATTGAAACTGCGATTCGTGAACAAGTCGCCGCGTCTGAAATGCCTCCTGCAACCTCTTTTGGCATCGCACAGGTGGAGTCAGAAGAACTTGCAAGAAGTCGTTAGGTCCGCGTTTTGGTCTAGTTATTTCTTGTATTTCATGTGGTCTCAAAGTTTTTCTGGACGCTCGTTGCGAGTGTCAATCGTAGGGACGACTCTCCAGGGTATGAATTGTTGTGGCGGAGAGGCTTGTCTTCTGTTGAACCAATGCTGTGTCGTGGGGCTATGTTTGTGGGAATTTGTACAAAAAATTCAAAAAATAGTACGCAGAAGTCAGGAAATAAACGGTCGGCGCTGTTTTTTTTCAGTTGATATTTAAGGAGTACCATTTGTGGACATTCATACTCTAAACGTCCTATAGTTAAGTAGATAAGTTTTAGGATAGCTAGAGAGTATTCCATGTATCTGAGTCGACGTCAGGTGTTACGCGGAGCGGGTTCACTCGTTGCACTTCCAGCCTTGGAATCACTTGGGTTCCGCCGTTTTGCCAAGGCTGCCGCAACAGGCCTGAGTGGTCCCTCCAAGCGTTGCGTGTTTATGAGCATTGGCTTCGGCGTTACCAAAGAAACATGGTATCCCGACATCAATCAAACGGGAGCCAACTACGAATTATCTGAAGGTCTTTCCCCACTTGCTCGTCACAAGTCTGACATCACTGTTGTGCAGGGTTGCTCAAATCAGTTTGCGAACGAAGCGCACTGGGGCAGCACCTTCTGGCTCACTGGAGCCAACCGGTATTCAGTTCCAGGCCAGAATATGGCCAACAGTATATCCGCCGACCAGGTCGTTGCGCAACATCTTGGGCAGGATACTCGCTTCTCGTCGATTCAACTGAATAGTTCTGCTCTCGAAGGGCACGGTCCCGGACTGTCGTTGGCGTGGGATGCTCGTGGGAAGCCCAAGGCTGGTGATAATGATCCCGTTCAGGTTTTTCACAAGCTGTTTTCAGCTGACGACATGCCTCTTGAGCAGCGTCAAGCAGCTATTACCGAGAAGCGTAGTGTTCTTGATGCTGTAGTCAGTGAAGCCAAGCGAGTGCAGTATGGCCTCTCTCGTGAAGATTCAGAAAAGCTCGATGAATATTTTCAAGGTATCCGTGATATCGAGACACGTTTAAGTAAAGACGAAGCCTGGCTTGATGTCCCGAAAGTAAACGCCCCTCTTGGTGAGCCGGAACCCGGTCTGAAGGGGAGAGCTGAGATTGAGATTATGCAGGATCTCATTGTTGCGGCGCTGCAGACTGACACGACTCGATCACTGACCTACCGTATGCCTGGTCAAAGCCTCTTGCAGAGTCTCGATGTCAAACCCA
>CAJXFK010000161.1 GCA_913052575.1 uncultured Planctomycetaceae bacterium | reverse complement strand
GTAGGAACCGGGAAAATTCTTCATCACATGGTTCGCGGAGAGTGGAAAAACTTTGGCAACCGTGCAGACTATGGACCGTTCGCCTATGACGGCAATGACAATCAGCCACATCCTGATACACCGGCGCCGTATAGCGATATCGGTCCAGTCGATGGTTCTTTTGGGCCACTCGTGAGCCTCGAAGAAAGAACGACAAAAGACGGCAAGCCGCTTATGTGGCGGACAGGCGGGTGGCAAAAAGTTGACGAACTAAAAATTCATCCCTCAGGTGAAAACGACCCAACACCAGATGAAAAAAATGGAAACTGGGCAGTCGAACAACTTCAGGCACTCGCTGTAACAAAGGCAAAGAATCGCAAACCATTTTTCATGGGTGTCGGGTTCATCCGGCCTCATACGCCCCTTATTGTTCCGCAAAAGTTTTTTGACATGTTTCCTGTGGATGAAATCTCATTGCCTGAAATTCTCGACGGTGATATTGAAGACACTTTTGCAAAGACAATACGAGGCTTACCGGAAGGCAAAGAACCCAATTCTGAGCGAACCGAAGACATGGGCAGCAAGCTCTTTCGAAAACTTGTTGAATCGTATGACTCACGCGATGAAGCACTTCGGCATTTCATACAGGCCTACCTGGCCAGCATTGCCTCTGTTGACGAGCAGGTTGGTCGAATCCTTGATGTCATCGACAATACAGAACTGAAAGACAACACAATCATTGTGCTCACAAGTGACCATGGCTGGGGAATGGGTGAGAAAGACTATCTCTACAAAAATTCGCTGTGGCAGGAGAGCACACGAATCCCGTTAATTGTAAGAGCACCTGGAATTTCTACGGCTGACACAACATGCGATCGGCCTGTGTCACTCGTTGACATTTACCCAACACTGAGTGACCTCTGTGACCTTGCGGGTGATACAATGAAAAATAAAAAAGGGCATTCACTTGATGGCCATAGCTTTCGACCACTGCTAGAGGATCCCGCTCACGGCACATGGACTGGCCCGGATGAAGCACTCACCGCACTGTACAAGTGGCGGATGAAATACAACCCACACGAAGAAAGCTATTCGCTTCGCAGTAATGCGTGGCGATACATTCGCTACGAAAATGGAAAAGAAGAACTCTACAACACAGTTACTGACCCAAACGAATGGAAGAATCTAGCCACAGATACTTCTTACAGCGACCATTTGCAACGCCTACGGGAAACACTTGCATCTCGACTTCCAGAAAAAGGTGTTGTGCCCCCTCAGCCTCAATGGAAAGCTCCTGAGAAACCTGCACCGAAAAGTAATGACCACTGGAAGAATCTCTATTTCAAGAAGAATCCTGATGCTGACACAAACAGCGACGGGGCACTGAGTTGGCCGGAGTTTCATGCCCATAAAAAAAGCACTGCAAACGCAGGACAACCGACAAAATAGACCATCGTGAGCGCATCAGTCTAGAATTCAAGGCGCACGCCAGGCCTGTATGAAAGTCTTTCCACAATGAACGTATCCCAACCTCCAACACCAGCATATTGTCGTCACCGCACAGCGATGCTTTTCGTCGTGGGCTGCCTGGCGATGCTAAGTCTGACGCTCAATACCAAAGCACAGGCCATTGATTTCAAAAAGGACATCCAGCCAATACTTGAAGAGAACTGCTGGCACTGTCATGGTGAAGATGAGCAAGAGTCTGGACTTCGACTCGATCGACGTGCCATGATGCTTAAGGGTGGAGACTATGGCCTTCCAACACTTGTCCCAGGACACCCCGAGAAAAGCTATCTCATTGAAGTCGTAGAACACCGCGACGCAGACATGGCGATGCCACCCGACGAAGACAAGCTACCAGAACAGCAGATTGAAATCTTACGGCAGTGGGTCACTGAAGGTGCACAATGGCCTGGGCAAATGAATGACACAATTGCCTATACCGCAGATGAGGTGCCATGGTCGTTTCAACCAGTTGTCCGTCCTTCCGTACCGGACGGGCACGAGCAGAATCCAGTAGATGCTTTTCTTCTTAGGAAACTCCGTGAAAAAACTCTGCATTTTTCAAAGCCGGCAAATCCAGCGACCCTGATTCGCCGAGCATCGATCGTGCTTACCGGCCTCCCACCAACGCCCGAAGACGTTCATGAATTTCAAAAAGACTGCGAGACAGATGCAGATAGTGCATACATTGCCCTTGTGGAACAACTCCTTGCATCACCGCATTTTGGTGAACGCTGGGCACAGCACTGGCTTGACGTCATCCGTTGGGCAGAAACAAATGGTTCCGAAAGCAATATGTATCGGAAAAATGCCTGGATCTATCGTGATTATGTCATCAGAGCATTTAACGAAGACAAGTCCTATAACGAATTTCTTACCGAGCAAATTGCTGGTGATGTGGTTGGCCACGGAGATGCAACTGGCTACCTAGTTTCCGGACCGCATGTCCCTGTTGCAACTGTTGGCCAGGAACCGTCTGCCCGCCGGCAGGCACGAGCAGATCGCATGGACGAGATTCTTCAGACTGTTGGTGCATCTGCTCTCGGTGTCACCATTGGGTGTGCCCGCTGCCACAATCACAAATTTGATCCAATCACAATTCGTGACTACTACTCACTTTCTGCGGTATTCCAAGATGTTGAATTTGGAAGCCGCTACCCAGAACTCGATGAACAGCATCCTCGTCGTGAAGCTGCACAGCAACTTCATAAAGAGATCGCAAAGCAGCGGCATCGGCTTCGTGATGCTAAAACCTGGCAAGAGGACTGGGCTGGCTATGGTGAAATCCATTTCCCAATCGCCACAACAAACGCAGTCCGGATTACATTCCTGAGTCGATATATAGGGCTTGATGAACTTGAAATTTTCGGTCTTCACGACCTTCAAGAAAATGTTGCAAGTACCGAAAGTGGTGCAACTGTAACAGCAGCACCGGGCATGGAAGTGCTTCGGAATGAACTCTGGAAAATCAATGACGGTGAGTATGGAACTGAGCGATGGGCTGCACGTGTACCGCAAGGTGAAAAAGGAAACCCTTGGCTGGAGTTTCATTTTATGAAGCCGACCGAGATCGACCGGATTCGCTTAAGCAACAACAGGGAAAACTTCTTCGATACTGATTACCTCACAGACTTGAAGCCATTCAATTTCCCAAAATATCGTATTGAAATACAGACTGTAGATGGCACATGGCAGACTGTCGCTGAATCTGAAAAGAATTCACAACTCAACAAAAAGTTTTCTTTTCGACCAGACGCATTACAGAAGCTTCAACAACTGATTACTCAATTCAATACAGAAGGCCCTCGGCCAAGTTTTGTAGGTAGATTCAAAACCCCCGGACCAACACATGTGTTTCACCGTGGGAGTCCAGAAAACCCACGAGATGAAGTCGCACCATCTGCTCCTCTTGTTCTTGTTGGCGATTTGCAACTCGACACCAATGCATCTGGCCAGTCACGAAGAAAGGCTTTTGCCGATTGGTTAACCGGGCCGACAAACCCACTCCCCGCTCGGGTCATGGTAAACCGAATGTGGCATCATGTCTTTGGACAGGGGATTGTCACAACAACTGGTGACTTTGGCTTCGCTGGAGCCCAACCAACACATCCAGAACTGCTTGACTGGCTTGCTTCAGAATTCACTGAACCAGCAATAACGGTCGGTGCCCACTCCGCGAAGCCTTGGTCCGTCAAACACATTTTAAAACTGCTCGTCACCTCACGTGCCTTTACACAGGAAAGTAAGCCTAACGACCAGGCTCTCGCCATTGATGGAACAAGCAGTCTCCTCTGGCGATTCGCTCCACGACGCCTTGAGGCTGAAGTCATTCGGGACGCTATCCTTACTGCCTCAGATTCACTCCGGCCAGAACTCGGGGGGCCAAGCTACAGAATCCATAATGTCAAAAAGCGGTATGCGCAGTGGGAAGTCCTCGACAACTACGGTGAAGAAACATGGCGGCGGATGATCTACCAGGAACGAATGCGTCGGGTAGACGACTGCATGTTTACAGCATTTGACTTTCCTGACTGCGGTCAGGTACGAGCGAAGCGACCCGTTTCCACCACACCGCTTCAGGCACTCAATTTAATGAATAGCCCATTTGTGATGTCACAGTCGAAAATCATTGCTGAACGATCGCTTGAAAATACAGATAACAATCTGCCGGCAGCGCTCGACCGCTGTTTTGAACTCCTTCTTGCTCGCCAGCCAACTGCTGATGAAAGAGCGTCGGTACAAAGTATCACCAATCCGAAAGATCTTTTCCTTGTGTGTAGGGCAATTCTTAACTCGAATGCATTCACCTTTCTTGAGTAAGCCATCATGAACAACGCTGAACACCTATTACCGCAGGGTCGACATCTTCTAGACCGTCGCTCATTCCTTAAAACGGCTGGGCTCTCAACCTCAAGCCTCGCGCTTCTCAGCATGCTACAAGGGGATGGTCTTCTGGCTGAGACGGTCCGTACTGCGGGTGGAAAAGAACCTATTCGCCCAAAGATCGATCCCAACGATCCATACGCGGCACGCCCACCTCACTTCACAATGCCTGCAAAACAGGTCCTTGTCATCTACTGTCCCGGTGCTGTAAGCCATGTTGACACCTTTGAC
>CAJXFK010000160.1 GCA_913052575.1 uncultured Planctomycetaceae bacterium | reverse complement strand
TCTTTTTACTACCCGCAATCGTCTCAATGAGACGGTCAGTAAAGTACATCGGGTACAGATACATCAGCCGAATCCACTCGATACCGTCAATCTTTTCAATGGCTTCAAGAAGTTCAACCAGCCTCGGTTCACCGTACAGATCCTTCCCATAGTAGGTGGTGTCCTGAGCAACGATGACCAACTCCTTCAAACCATCTGCTGCCAGTTCTTTTGCCTCAGCTAGCACCCGCTCCATCGGCTTGGTCGCATGCTTGCCACGCATCTTTGGAATGGCACAGAACGTACAGGTTCGGTCACATCCTTCAGAAATTTTTAGATAGGCCATATGCCGAGGCGTCACCCGCATACGATTGCCGTCATCAAGTGCGGTCGCTGGAGCCGGATTGAATACACTCCGCTGCTCGCCAAGACTACCGACGAGTCGTTCGGCAGCTCGGGCAACTTCATCTCGTGAGAAGACACCGATCACGGCATCAACACCGGGCCGCTCCTCTAGCAGGGTTTCTTTCTGCCGTTCTGCCAGACATCCGGCAACAATGATTCCTCGGATGCCGCCCGCCTCTTTCAACCCAACCATTTCATCGATGACACCGTACGATTCGGCACGAGATGAATCAATAAAGGCACAGGTATTAATAATGACGAGATCTGAACCCTTGGGCTCAGCGACAAACTGCCAGCCGTCATCGCGTAGCAAACCAAGCATCCGCTCACTATCAACAAGATTTTTGGGACACCCAAGACTGACAAGTGAAAACGTGCCTCGCCGACGAGCAGGGTCAACCGGGTCTACATGAAACTCAACGGCATGCCCAGCGTGCGAACCACTCTGACAGGCGTCTGCGATCTCACCAACAATAGGGAGTTGATTCATACTGTTACACCCCTGCCGGCGTTTTGGCGACATCGCCACGGTCACGTATAATACGGTCGAGTTCTTCTCGAAGCCGCGGTATTATGGCGTCGTAGGCAAATGCACCAAGCGGCTCACTGCCCTTCTTCAGGTTGACATGCGTCGGTCCACACCAGAGACCAAGATCAGCATCATCCGTTTCGCCAGGCCCATTCACACGACAGCCCATAACCGCAATCGTGATAGCATGATCTTTCGCATATGCCGTCATCTGCTTCACTTCTTCAGCCAAATCAATAAAGGCTTCATTTTCAACTCGTGAGCAACTCGGACAGCTGATGATGTTCATCGTGTTGAGGCCAAAATCAACAACACTTCGTACTCTGCCAATGGCGATATCTGCAAGAATACCTTTGGCCGCTTCGATCTCTTCTGGCTTCCGTACATTCGGCACCGTCAGAGAGACTCGCACGGTGTCACCGATACCACGACTAATGAGTTGCTCAAAGGCAATACGGGTTTTGATAACACCGTCCGGTGGCAGGCCTGCTTCAGTCACACCTAAATGCAGAGGAATATCAGGCCGCTGTTCAGCAAACCGTTGATTCACTTCAATCACTTTCTGTGGATCTGAATCCTTCAGTGACACGACATAGCGGGTAAAACCGATTGAGTCGAGGAGTTCGCAATGCTCAAGAGCACTGGCAAGCATTGGTCCAATGGAGTCATCCTCTGCGAACTTCTCTTTTTTTTCAGGATCAACACTTCCGCAATTCACACCCACACGTAGTGCACAGTCATGATCACCTGCTACGCCGGCGATAAATTTCACTTTTTCCTGCCACGGCTTTGTTCGTTCGTGGTGATACAAGTGACCCGGGTTGTATCGAAGTTTATCGACATGCTCTGCAACGTCTGCAGCAAGCCGGTAGTTTTCTTGAAGGTCAATGGCCAGATTAGCCTTGGTCTGGCTTCGGATTGAGGGCAGCGCTGCAGCATCTTTTTTACTATCGACGGCAATTCTCACCACCCCGGCTCCGGCAGCATGAAGTGCGTTCACCTGCTCAAGCGTTGCTTCCACATCCTGCGTATGCGTCGCCGTCATGCTTTGGGAAGCGATAGGATTATGAGCACCAAGCGTGATGCTTCCTACCTGAACTGCCCGGGTTGGATTCCGCTCAATGCTTACCACTACTACCCTTACGTTCTTTTGGTGTTTCTCGAATATATGAATGCTGTGGCGGCCCGCACAGCGACAGGGCTACCAGAATTCCTCGCACTGTTACAAAATAGCACGAAAGTGTCTCCTCGGCGATCCACCCATGCGATACTCCCCTTCTTTACATATCGTCCTTTACGAGCCCGAGATTCCACCAAATGCTGGAAACATCGGCCGAACCTGTGTCGCCGTTGGTGCCAAAATGTGGCTTGTTGAGCCACTTGGATTCACAATTAATGATTACTACCTGCGTCGAGCGGGGCTTGATTATTGGGATGAACTCGAATGGGAGGTTGTTCCATCATGGGATACACTCATTACGAGACTGACAGCTGAAGGAGGGAGACTTGGCTGGTTTTTCTCAGCCCACGCGACCAAGTCTTATACCGATATTACATACCAACAGGGTGACGCCCTCGTTTTCGGAAGTGAATCAAGTGGCCTGCCTCAATCGATTAAAAAGAAGCATGCTGATCAACTCCTCACAATCCCTTCTCGGCCTCAGGTCCGCAGTCTCAATCTCTCAAACACAGCCGCAGTTGTCGCTTACGAAGCCGTTCGACAATGGGGCGGCATTCCTGGCTAGTTTCGTTTTGCACCTCCGTACAACGACAGGTGACGGTAGTACGTTTCCAGCATGCATGCACAGAGTGATGTTGTGAAAAGCCTCCCACCCTTCACTCCATAGAGATCATGGACTGGGGACCAACTCCCTCGATTTGCACCACCAGTTTCCTGATTCTCTGGCAACAACTCAGACATCACTGAGTTCCATTGCCGCCAAACACTCCCACCAACGTGATGGCAGACCTGTGTAATGTAATACCACGCATAAATATTCTTGACCGCAGAATTCATCGTGCGGGAATTTATCTTTGCAAAATCAACCGCACGATTATTTTTCTTGAATGACTCAGGGAATGCTATCGGAGATTCCGCTAATAAACGAGCGACAACCGCAACGACATGAGGGGTGTCCGGTGGTGTACCAAGAAACAGTTTTCCAAGAATCGCCTCGGCTGAAATAGCAGGTTGAAATTTCCTCAAGGGACTCAATGGATTGAATTGATAGTCATACCCCATGTCCGACTCTTCAGTATCATCAGACATGATCCGGAGTTGATTGAGAAAATCATCGACCCGCTCAAACGACTCTGATATGGCGGGGCTTTCTAGCCCCGCCATTTCAGCTGTTTTTAACGCCAGCAAAAACCATCCTGTCATAGACATATCACCGCGGTTCTTCCAACTTTCAAGAAACCCATTCTCATCTTTTTCAGGGAGGTGATATCGCCACCCACCATCTGGCAGCTGTGCTGACAATGCATACCGAAGAGCATTCTGAGCAGCCTGTTTTATTTTCGGATCGCGAGTCAGGCCATACAGCTCACACAAAGCAATCGTTATCTGACCATGCCCGTACATACACCCCGCAGATGATGTGTGTTGATCTGAAGCCGGGGTAAAATTACCTGCTTCAGCCTGCGTCTTTAGAATCGCCCGCCAGGCATTTGCAACAGCCTCCTGATGCTCTCCTGTCTGGGTGGTATGACCCGCACCCTGTAGTGCCAACAGTGCCATGGCCGTTGCTGCGACTCTGTTTTCCTCAGAACCACCATCGGGGTATGGCCCACGAAGACTCCATAGACCTGCATATACTCCTGTCTTCGTCTGCTGCCTCACGATCCATGCGAGCGCTCGTTGAACAGCTACTTCCGTTCGATCACTCCCGCCACCACTTGCCAACAGACTACGTCGACGGCCCTCTTGCCTGCCTGTCAGGAGTGAGCCGATGGCCTCTGCCGGACGTGCTGCAAACGACTCTTGATCAGGTACGAGCTGGTCCATGGCTGGCACTGCCGCCGGGTCTTCAACGACATCCTTTTCACTAACGGCCAATTCCTGCACGAGATTCTCAGTATCGACACGAGTGGGTGCAACTCCTGGCAGAACGACAGCAGGCGGCCCTGGTGGACCCGGCTCGGGAAGAAATTCAAGGGTGAGACTGAGCGGCTTCTGACTTACAACACCAACGGATACAACGAAAAGCACAATCAGCAGAAGAACGTGCACCCCAAGACTTACACTCCACCCAGGACTATTCTGAAAAATGTTACGCACTGCCGTTCGCCAGCGAAACTGCAAGAAAAAATCGAGTGGACCAAGTGGAATATTTCCATCAAACAAACCGGCTTTTTTCTTTGACGGCAACTTCTCGCTGACTTCCGTCACAACAACATTTGGTGTTGAATCACCCGTGCCCGCCGACTTGATCCACGGCAACTTGCCGGCAAGCGACCCAGTTGTGTTCCTCGGAGAGGTATTACCCGATGCTCCCCCTGCTGACGGTGGTTTTTTCGAAGAACGCGGTCGTGTCCGACGTGAATCTGTCATAGTGCAAAGGTGGAAGGTCGCAACGCCTGTGGATACTTCTGCTTTCTCTTCGTTATCCATGAAATCGAGAAACTTACGGAAACTTCAAGCTTTCTTGAACGGTACAGCACAGGAAAATTTTTCTGATATACTCAGATCGTCGGAAACGTCGGTGCCGCCTTACCACAATTCCGGTCAGATCGGTTCGGCTGATTAGGTGACTATATATTGGTTTTTTGTCCCAATTTGGCTCCGATCACCAGCTACACAACATATCGCGGGGTGGAGCAGCCCGGTAGCTCGCGAGGCTCATAACCTCGAG
>CAJXFK010000159.1 GCA_913052575.1 uncultured Planctomycetaceae bacterium | reverse complement strand
GGTGCTGTCATGGTAGCTGGTGCTGCTGCTGCTGGCGGAGATGGTGGTGGTGAAGCCGCTGCTGAAAAGACTGAGTTTGACGTTGTTTTGGAATCATTTGGTGACAACAAAATTAGTGTTATCAAGGTGGTACGTTCAGCGACTGGACTAGGTCTCAAGGAAGCCAAAGATCTTGTCGAGGGAGCCCCTGGCAAGGTTAAAGAAGGCATTTCGAAAGATGACGCTGAAAAACTCCAGAAGGAACTTGAAGAGGCTGGAGCAAAAGTCTCGGTTAAGTAGTTTTCCTGCTGTTTCGCCGTTTTCCTGCCAAGCCATTGGCGGTTTGGTTGGTTAACGGTATAGTATTTGCGTGCAACCTTTCTGTTCTGAACCCGCTCATTGCGGTTTTCCTGTGTCTGATATTTTGATCGTCCCTGATCAACTGCTGATGTTTTGCCCAGTATCGTTCGCGTCAAATCAAAAGCCGACTTCGCTTTTCGGTCAAGGCAAGCGAAACCTGTAGTGTGCCCCCCAGAATATTTGTTACTCAGTTTCCTAGTATTTTCCCTCAACTAGTGTTTTCCCTCAAGGAGTGATTTGTCAATGGCAACTCGTGCTGTTCGCCGACTCCAGCCCACAGAAATCCGTCATTTTGGTAGCAATCGAAGTACTCATTCGATGCCTGACTTGACAGAAATACAGACTCGATTTTTTGAGTCTTTCTTGCAATACGATGTCCCCCCAAACAAAAGAAAAGATCAGGGCATCGAGGGCGTACTCCGCGAGATATTCCCAATTGAAAGTTACGATAAAAGCGTCCGGCTAGAATACGTACGATATGAACTCGGCAAACCTCGATACGATCCCGATGAGTGCCGGCAACTTCGACTCACATACGGTCGCCCACTTCGAGTATGGCTTCGCCTAACCCGAGAGCAGCCTATCGAGGAAGAGGTCTATCTCGGTGATGTTCCAATTATGATGGGTGGCGGTGAATTCATCATCAATGGTGCTGAGAGAGTTGTTGTAAGCCAGCTTCATCGATCCCCAGGTATTGACTTTGTAGCCGATACCGAATCGACAGACCGCAAAACGTATAACTGCAGAATTATTCCTGAAAGAGGAAGTTGGATCGAACTCAACGTGTCCAAAAAAGACACATTGCAAGTTCGTATCGATCAAAGCGGAAAGTTTTCAGCGCTCACACTACTTCGAGCAATGGACCCGAAACTTAGCAGTGATGCTGACATCTTAAAGCTTTTCAATAAGACTAAAGTTGAAAAGGTTGCTGGAAGCCGCAGTGTTTCGAAACTTGAGGGCAAAACAGCTGCGGATGACATTGTCTATCCAAAAAGCAGTGATCGTGCGGGTGAAATTCTTGTCGAAGCCGGCTGCACAATCACCCGTGATCAGTCTGAATTGATCTGCACCTCTGGCCTTAAAGCCGTTGAGGTCATGACGGCCAATCGCATGCCCCTCATTGAAAACAGTCTCCGTGAGGATGCTGATGAGGCAAAAAAACGAACGTCGGTTGCCCCGAGTCATCAAGATGCTCTTATTCGCATCTATCAACGATTACGTCCCGGTAATCCAGCGGCATTAGAAAAAGCGAATACGCTTTTCGATGAAAAGTTCCGTGATACGAATCGATACCGACTTGGGCGTGTTGGTAGATTTCGAATTAACCGAAAGCTTGGTCTTTCAGTTCCAGAAACTGAAATGACCCTTCGCGCGGACGACTTAATTGCTGCAATTCGTTACATGCTAGAACTGATGAATAGCGAGAACGAATCAGTTGAAGTAGACGATATTGACCATTTAGGAAATCGCCGCCTGAGAACAATTGATGAGCTAGCAAGTGATGAACTCCGTAAAGGCTTCCTCAAACTGCGGAGAACAGTGCAAGAGCGAATGAGTCTCAAAGACATATCTGAGATGACTCCACGGTCATTGATTAATCCGAAAAGTATCTCTGCTGCCATTGAATATTTCTTTGGGCGCGGTGAGTTGTCACAAGTGGTTGACCAGACCAATCCCCTCTCAATGCTCACGCATGAACGCCGACTCTCTGCTCTCGGACCTGGTGGGCTTAATAGAAAACGCGCAGGCTTTGAAGTCCGTGATGTTCATATCTCCCACTACGGGAGAATTTGCCCTATTGAGACTCCTGAAGGTACCAATATTGGTCTCATTTCAAGTCTGGCGATTTACTCTGGTGTGGACTCTTATGGTTTCCTTGTCACGCCGTACCGAAAAGTTGCAAAGAGCAAATTACTCGATGACGTTGTGTGGTTAAGGGCTGATGAGGAACATGAAGCCTACTTGGCTCCTGCAGATGCACCGGTTGTTGACGGGAGGGTGCAAGGTGAGACCATCGTAGCTCGATACCGTGGTGACTTCGTGCTCGTTCCGGCTGAAAAAGTTCAATACATCGATGTTGCACCGAGCCAAATGGTTGGCGTGTCAGCAGGGCTCATTCCATTCCTCGAACATGATGATGCGAATCGGGCGTTGATGGGTTCTAACATGCAACGGCAGGCAGTTCCTCTCCTTGTTACTGAACCTCCAATAGTGGCAACCGGCATGGAGCGGGATGTCGCTGCCAACTCGGGTCTGCTTGTGAGAGCTTCACGTAAGGGGGTCATCACGTATGTTGATGCGGAGTCAATTGAAATCAACGAAACAGACGTCTACAAACTGCGAAAGTACGTCGGCCTCAATGAAAGAACCTGTCAAAATCAAAAGCCGATTGTTCAGCTTGGTGACAAAGTAGAGAAGAACCAAGTTATTGCTGACGGAGCTGCTACGTTCAAAGGCGAGCTCGCTTTGGGACGCAATGTACTCGTCGGATTTATGTCATGGGATGGGTTCAATTTTGAAGATGCAATCATCATTAGTGAAGAGCTTGTTGAAGACGACGTCTACACCTCAATTCATATTGAAGAGTATGACATTGAGATTCGAGACACCAAACTTGGTCGAGAGGAGTTCACCCGCGACATTCCGAACGTAGGAGAGCGAGCTCTGCATAATCTGGACGACGGTGGTATCGTACGTATCGGCACCTACGTTCGTCCTGGAGATATTCTGGTTGGTAAAGTCTCTCCAAAGAGCAAGACTGAATTGACTCCTGAAGAAAAACTTCTTCATGCAATTTTTGGTCGAGCTGGCGAAGATGTAAAAAATGACTCCCTTGAAGTTCCTTCTGGTGTTGAAGGCATCGTTATTGCCACAGAGAAATTTGCTCGGCAAATGAGCCTTTCGGAAGAAGAACGTCGGGATTTCCAGAAACAGATTAAAGAAGCCGAAAGTGAGGGCAACCTCTTAGTTGCTGAAGCATTTGGTGCACTCGTGGCAGAAATCGAAAAAGTCTTGCAGAAGCCTCTTGCTGGTTCCGACGGCAGTCCGCTTGTTCGAAACCAAGATCACAAGATTGTTGCTGAACGTGCTGCTGAATTCTCACTCGATGCTCTTGATATTCGTTCTCCTCAAAGGAAGGCAGAAATCGAAAGGCTCTATAAGACATTGTGGCCTGCCGTAGAAGAATCACTCGATGCAAAGGAACGCCGGCTTAACAGCATGAAGCGTGGTGATGAACTACGGCCTGGTGTCCTCCAAATGGTTAAGGTTTACGTAGCTGCCAAGAGGGTTATTTCTGTTGGTGACAAAATGGCCGGCCGGCACGGTAACAAAGGTGTTATTGCCAAGGTTCTACCGAAAGAAGATATGCCATTCCTTGCCGACGGCACACCTGTCCAAATCATGCTCAACCCTCTTGGCGTACCCAGCCGCATGAATGTTGGCCAAATCCTAGAAACACATTTGGGCTGGGCTGGAAAAATACTCGGCTTTCAAGCAGTGACTCCTGTCTTTGATGGGGCTAGCGAAGAAGAGATTAACGAGGTTTTGGGTGATGCTAATCTTCCTAAGCACGGAAAATCAAAACTTTATGATGGCCGTACGGGTGAACCGCTCGAGCAAGAAACAACTGTCGGCTACATCTACATGTTGAAATTGCATCATCTTGTTGATGACAAGGTGCATGCTCGATCAACAGGTCCATACTCGCTTATCACTCAACAGCCTCTTGGCGGCAAAGCACGATTTGGTGGCCAAAGGTTTGGTGAGATGGAGGTATGGGCTTTAGAGGCGTATGGAGCTGCGTACATCTTGCAGGAACTTCTTACTGTGAAGAGTGATGATGTCGAAGGAAGAACCAAGATTTATGAAAGCATGGTGAAGGGTGAAAATACCCTCGAGGCTGGAACCCCAGCAAGTTTTGATGTACTCACGAATGAGATTCGTGGACTCGCATTGAACATGCAATTAGAAAAACGTCGGATCTGATTTGATAAGGAAGTCTGACCTGCATGCATTGAAAAATACATGTGATTCAAAATTTGTCGTCCCGAAATTAAAATACAACTAATCGGCTATCCCTTGGAGAACTCTCCGTGAGCATCGGTGAAGCAACCTACGATCGCGTTAATGACTATTCTGCCGTAAAAATTAGTCTGGCCAGACCTCACGACATTCGCAGCTGGTCATTTGGCGAAGTGAAGAAGCCAGAGACGATTAACTATCGAACATACCGCCCAGAAAAAGACGGGCTTATGTGCGAAAAAATCTTTGGTCCAGAAAAAGATTGGGAATGCTCCTGCGGTAAATACCGTGGTATGAAATACAAAGGCATGATCTGCGATCGCTGCGGGGTAAAAGTCACCCACAGTCGAGTTCGTCGCAAACGCATGGGGCACATAGAGCTCGCTGCCCCAATTGTGCACATTTGGTTTTTTAAGGCG
>CAJXFK010000158.1 GCA_913052575.1 uncultured Planctomycetaceae bacterium | reverse complement strand
GGAGTTTTTTTCCATCAAGCCGAATGACAACAGTATGTTTTCCAGCGGTGAGTTCTGTTGTAAAGTTTGTATCTCCTTCAATGGCCATCGAATCAACCCAGAGGTCCGCTGCGTCAGCACCGTTGGCACTCAACGTGACACCACCACCTGTCGCTACTTCTATATCCGTCTTCAGATACACATCGACAGACTCTTTTGCTCTATCTACTTTTGCTTTCCTAGCAAGCTGAACACCGGCGACAGAACCATTTACTCTCGAGAGGAATGGCACCCACTGATCCGCTTGTGTTTCCGACATGATCGCTTGAATATTGCCGTCATCTGCACGCTGCGTGCCCGTGAACACTTCGTAAACACGCGCCACGCCTCCTTTACTGGCGTCGTAGTTACCAGGCCTGCCAAGCTGCGTCAGGAACTTGATTAAATCGACCTGTTCTTGTTGAGTTAATCGATCAACAAGACCTTCTGGCATCAATGACTTCCCAGGCTTCTGAAACTCAATGTCATCTTTTGGGATTCGGACAAGTTTGTTTCGTGCATCTCGGAGAATGACTTCATTATTGTCACTCCCGACAATAATGCCGGTGAGAACCAGCCCGTCAACTGTCAGGATATTCACCGAGTGATAGTTTTCTTTAATTTTTGCATTTGGCTTATAAATTGATTCGATCAGGTAGTCGATTGGTGCGCTCGCGCCCAGACTTGTCATGTCCGGACCAACTTTCCCACCAACACCGCCAATTGCATGGCACGTCATACACTGCATATCTTCCCTGCTGTATACAGCTTCACCGCGTGCAGGCTGCCCGTCGTGCTCAACCAAGTCAATAAGTTCGGCAACACGGTCAGGCGTCAACTCCTGAGCCTTCTTTGTGACGTTGGCATACGGTGAAATTACAGCGATCAATTCTGGCTCATTGCGGCCTGCATCACGAGCAGCAGTAAGGCCTGCGAGTGCGGCCATCTCGGTGATCCCAGTGCTTGGTATGTGTTTCGCCAAAACCTTTCCAGTATTTTTCTTCACCAGAACCTGTCGCCAAAAATCAAGCAATTCCTGTTCGTTCTGAATCTCAGCAAGTGAATGATAAAAAGGCTTTGCAGCACCTTGTGGATTCAATGCTGCCAAGCAAATGACTGCTTGCCTTCGGACGCCTGTATTTTTAGAACGCACGAGTCGTGCCAGTGCCGGAACACTTGGCTGTCCAATCTCCTGCAATGACTGCATTGCCGCACTTTGGATAGAAGCTTCCGCTTCTTCTGTAGCCAGTTCTGCCAACAGGCTTATACATTTTTTCATTTGCCACACACCAATGAGCCTCATAGCAGCAAGCTTGACCGCTGGATCTTTCAGCTCAAGCAAGGCACGTATCTGATTTAAATCGCCTGCTGGCTTTTGCTTCCGCACACGCTGAGCAGTCGCAAGTGCATTGATCGCGCGAACCATCACACTTCCTTCAAAGTCTTTCCTCACGACTTGCTTAAACAACTTTGTCAATTCTGTCTTTCCACCTGCCTGCGCTATTAACTCAATCCACGGCCCAGCACCATTTGCTGGTATTGATTCGTTTGCAAGACGTTTTGAGAGATATGATGCGGCGAGTCTTGAATCGATACTCGTAAGTGCAAACTCTAATTGCTTCGCACGAGCTGGTGAGTCTGGCTTCCACTGCCCTTGGTCAAGTGCAACCATAAACACATCAGCAAGTTCATCCATCGTGGCAGCAAGGGCAAAGTCAAGAAATCTGTCTCGCGGCAAGTTGAGTGATATCAGTGCAACCGATGCAGCTTCGGCTGTCTTCAGCTTCCCCAAACCACGAATGGCCTCAAGCCGAACACGTGGATGTTCATCCATAACCGCTTGTCGGTAGATCACGAGTGCAGCAGTTGCATCAAGTGGCTGCGAACTGTCCGTCGCCGGATCGACCAGATCGCTCACAATGCGCATTGCTGCCGATCTGACTTTTGGATCATCTGCCGAGACCAGCGCCCTCACATCTTGGAAATCGATAATATCGAGTCCCTGCTGAAGCCAGACACCCTGCAGTTTCTGGTATTCATCAGAGGATGCTTTTGTCCACTCGTGCACCTGTTTTTCTGAAAGATCATCTCGCTCCAAGAGGACACGCCGTGCTTGGTCACGCGTATAGCGATCATTAGCAATAAGCCGATCCAGTAGAGCCTTTGAGGCAACTTTTGTAAGGTCTTCTTTTCCCTTTGGTACTCCACCCTTCCAGGCTACTCGCCAGATACGACCATGCCATCGGTCTCGACGTTCATCACGAAAGTCGACCTCGCCATGATTGATAATCGGGTTTGACCAGTCAGCAATATAAAGAGCACCATCAGGCCCTTGCTTCACATCAATTGGTCGGAACGTGCTACTTGCTGTGCGTAGCAAATCATCTTCTTGGGTTGTGACAAAACCAGCCCCCTGCTCTTCGAGGCTAAACCTGGTGACACGGTTTGCTCGAAAGTCACAGGTAATCACCGAGCCCTGCCACTCCGGCGGAAAAGAGTTTCCAGCAATAATCTCAGCTGAGGCAAACTTGGGGTAACTTCCTGGACTAATCAGCCCCAACACCCGTTTCGCGCCTGGTGTCGGCTTAAATGCCGCGCCCGGAAACGAATAGGCAATTCCACTAAATCCAGCACCATCAGTTAGGAATGATTGCCCAAAGTCATCAAACTGGTGTCCCCACGAATTTACAAGACCCCGGAATACAACCTCCATCCGCATCGTGCTCGTATTGTAGCGAAAGCCACCACCAGCCTTCAGGCGAACAACTCCTCGTGGTGTCTCTGTATCGGTTCGTGTATAGATCGATTGATTCATATACAACCGACCGTCAGGCCCCCAGCGAAGTGTGTGAAGATTGTGATGGGTGTCTTCTGTTCCAAAACCACTGAGTACTCGCTGTTGAAGATCTGCTTTTCCGTCACCATTTGTATCTTTTAAAAACAACAGGTCCGTACTTTGCGCCACATAGCAGCCTCCATCCCCAGGCTCGACTCCTGTTGGGATGAGTAAGCCATCAGCAAACACTGTTGATGTATCTGCTTTCCCGTCAGCATTGGTGTCTTCCAAGATCAGAATCTTATCCGGAGCTGCTTGCCCAACTTCAATCATAGGATACGCTTCACTGCTCGCGACCCAGAGCCTTCCTGCCGGATCGAAATTCATCTGAATTGGTTTATTCAGCTGTGGGTTCTCAGCCCACAGGCTTACTTCCAGATTTTCACCAACAGTAAACTGTGGAGTTGCCTGTTTCGTGAAGGTGGCGTACTGAGAATCAGTTCTGGCTGGATTTGATTGCACAGACGTGCCGTCCAACTTTCGCAGCAATGCAATGGCCTGCTCCTCCTCAACAATCAGTTGATCGTATTGTGGAATCTCAACCGCATTCTGCCCTTGTTCTCGTTTTCGAAATCCAAAAACATACGCCATGTTCGCTGGGCGAGACCGGTGAAACCACCAGACATTCTTTTTCAGAATCGTACTTCGTAATGCTTCGACATGGGCATTACTGATCCATTTGTCATCGAAGCCAAGTGCCTGCCCTATCGCGATAGCAGCTTCCCGATACCCCGCATCATTAAGATGGATTGGGTCCTTGCGCAGGCCATCATCGATCGCAACATCTGACAAATCTACAAATACACCATCATTGTTATCAGCGACCTGATTGACTGCTTTCCTATACGCGGTGAGCACTGATGCATCGGCCTGTGTTGTTCTGGGCTGGTCAGACCGATAGCCAAGCGGCGAGAGAAGCACACAACGCAAATCTGGTTGCATTTGTTTTGCCGTGTCAACGAGTCGTTGATAGTCTTGCGTGAATGCAGCAACGCCTTCCATGCCACTATCAAGCGCGCTTGCCATTCCGTACCCGAAGACAATAACGGTAGGCTGTGTAAACTTCAGTTGTTTCACAAGCTGCCTCCATCCCTCACCAGCAGGCTCACGGCCGGCTGGCAAGAGACTCAAACCGAATCGTGATTTGCCACTCGGCGTATCCGCACTCCAGCCAAGATTACGAAACGTGACATCTCGTTCAGGAAACGCCGTTGTCATCATGAGTTCAATCCAGCCGGCATATTGCTCCTGTTCAACCAAGGCATCACCAAGAAAAACAACCCGGTCACCATCCTGCAACTCGAACGATTCAGCACCTCTAATATTTGTCTGCACGAGAAGCACACACAAAAGAAAAAGTGCTGAAACACTTTTCCTCAACTTCAAAAACTGATTCATATCGAGTTACTCCAAAGCAGATACAACAAAGAATGAAAAGCGAGCGTCTCCAATGCCAAACACCTAGAAACGCTACTTTCCATGTCTTCATGAAGAATAGCATGACACACTCATTTGGCTTACATTCGGTCTTTCACCTCAGCTGCAACCTCACCAAAGGGCATGGACTCAACTCGGAGACAACACGCACCTGTCACTGGAAACAGGTTTGGAATCGACCCCGTGAGAATAATCTGTCCTGCACGAAGTCGGTCATTGCTCTGCAACAATTCGTGCCACAACCATTTGAGTGATGAGTAAATCGTCTCAAGCAAGAGCTGACCTTCACACTGACCAAGCAATTGATTGTCTCGAAAAATTTCAAGCCGAGCTTCATCAAACATCGTTGCCGTAAAATGATTCGATGACAGGCTGCCGTCTCCAGAAACGAAACCCGCGTGAATGGCATTATTTGCAATCAGTTCACCTGCCGATGCCTGCTGCCCCCGCATCACATGGTTATGCAACTCGATGACCGGGAATACGCGAGCGATGCAGGCTGGCAACGAATGAACCGTAAAATCTTCTTCCC
>CAJXFK010000157.1 GCA_913052575.1 uncultured Planctomycetaceae bacterium | reverse complement strand
CAACGACACGCTCTAGGAGAGCTTGTGTAGCATCCGGTTCACATGAGAGTTGCGTGAGGAAAACACCTGCATCGAGGAAATCGTGATGATGACATGCCGCGTGTTCTGCTTTTCCAGAATCAACAAGGTCCCAGTAAAGGCGACTTCCAGAGTCATCACCAAGTACGACCGCGAGAAGTTTTGCAGCAAATCGATCAGATGTGTCTTCCGCAGGCCCCGGAGATATTCGAACGGCATATTCCAAAGCAGCCTGGTCACGTGTGATGACGTCAGTTATTGCTTCGGATGATGCCGTAGGGAATGGAACCTTGCGATCACCATGTGGGATTGATTGCCAAGAACTGCAAAGTTGGCGTGCGCTTGTAATAAGTGCATCAAAGTTAACCGCGCCACTTGCTGCCAAAACAAGATTGTCTGCTGAATAACGCTCCTCGTGATACGAACGCATCGCCTCGACTGGCAGTGCCTCGATAGAAGACTCTGTCCCGAGGACACTTCGCGCGAGTGGATGGTCTTTGAAAAATAACGCTCGACACCGGTCATCAGCACCAAATGGAGGCTGGTCATCATACATTTTTATTTCTTCAAGAATCACCTGCTTTTCGGTTGTGAAATCGTCTTCACGAAGAGCTGGTCTCATCATTGCTGCGAGTAATTCAATCGCATCATGCTGTTTTTCTGGAAGGACAGCCGCGTAATAGACAGTGTCTTCTTCGCTTGTGAAGGCGTTGGCACTTGCACCCATAGAGTCAAAGCGAAGGTTAATGTCTTCAGCGGATAAGGTGTCAGTTCCCTTGAACACCATGTGTTCGAGAAAGTGACTCGCGCCAGAGATCGAGTCATGTTCATCTCGTGCGCCTGTTTTGACGAAGAAACCAAGACTTGCTGAATGAGCTGACTCGCTCACCTCTGCAATAATATCGAGGCCATTTGGAAGCTGCTCATGGCGAAACTGCATCGGGTACCTCTAGAGGGTTACGGCCAAGAGAGACGGTGGTGACTTCGGTGAGAGGATTCTGGGCGAGCCATTGCTCAATACTCTCAACAGTAAGGTTATCAAGTCGCTCGAGATCTTCAGCAAGTGATCGAATGCGCCCGAGGTGAAACCACTGTCGTGCCATTGCTCCAGCTCGTGCTGCCGTTGATTCCTGTTGCATCACAAGCCCGCTCTTCGCACGAGCTTTCACTCGATCAAGTTCTTCATTGGTGATCGTGCCAGGAAGACTCGCAATTTCATGCAGCATGACATCTAACGTTTCTTGGGCTCGATCTGCTGTAGTACCTGAGTACGCCATTGCCGCAGCGATATCTCGCTGAGTTTGGTAGCCAGCTGAGACGCTGTAGCACAGCCCTCTTTTTTCACGAACTTCTGTAAAGAGTCTCGAACTCGAGCCGCCACCTAAAACGGCAAGAGCAGCTGTTGCCTGGAGTGAATCTGGGTCTCGGTATGGAGGTACGTCCCACGCGAGTGCGATATGAGTTTGTTGTGAATCATAGGGAACGTGGCATGTTTTTTTACCTCGGTCACCATTGGTTACTGGTTCGGGACTTTGTCCTTGCCAATCACCAAATAAGCCATCAATCTGCTTTGTGAACTCAAGCCAATCAAGACGTCCAGCGACAGAGATAACCATATCTTGTGGTTGGATAAAGCGAGTCACGAATGCCTGGACATCCGAATGCTGCAGATTATGAACATCAGCTGAAGTACCTTCGCTTGGAAGACCCCAAGGAGATGGGTAGTGTGATTTTCGAAGCGCGAGCATCGTTCTGTGAGTTGGGTCATCTTCGGTGCCGGCGAGGTTCTGGAGAACAACTTGACGAGCTGGATCAAACTGATTTTTGTCCAAGAGGGGACGTCGAAGGATATCAGCGTAGATTTTCAGGGATTCCGGTAACTGGCGCGAAACCATGGCGCCTGCAAAACTAGCATGACTCATTGAGACGGACTGCGACCACTGTACGCCGGCATTGTCAAGCGAGGCAATGAGTTGTTTGCTGTTGCGATTTCCTGCACCCCGGAGCATGAGTTCACCGGTAAGGGTTGCGAGACCACAGCAGGAACGATTGTTTGTGTGATTCATGAGAGAATCACAAAGGCTGCCGGCGGCGACATGAAAAGACACCGAAACAGATTCAACACTAGGCAAGAACTCGCCGAGTAGAGTAATTCCGTTGTCTAAGGTAGCCGTTTGAAGGGTCTGATTCACAAATCTTCGCTTCTGTCATGCGGACAAACGATCACATTGGGGACGTGCCAATAAGCGGTTTTGATGCCCCGGAGGGCAACAACTGCAAATCTGCATCACCAGAGTCTGCCACATCCTGCGGTGTTTCCGCCACTACGAGCTCCTCAACCACGGAAGAAACCATTGTAGCGATCAGGTCTTGCTGGTTTTTGTTGGTCCCAATGGACTCATTGTTGTGCCGCATACGGCTTGCAGGAAATCCTAGTGGCAGGGGACTGGTAGAGGAATGCCCGCCGTCGGTAAGGAATGTAGAGTCGACTGGTTTATAAATTGTTTTCGTTCGCTGGAAGCCAAGGCGTTGGTAGAGCCGAATGGCAGCAATATTTTCTGCAGTGACTTCGAGAGTGACTCGGTAAGCACCTGCGGTTTGGAAGCCAGACAGTGCATGCTCGATGAGGACGCTACCAAGTCCACTCCCTCGTTGAGATGGCACAATACCGATATTCTGTATTGACCCTACGCCTGAACAATCGAGTACGCCCTGGATTGTTCCGCACCACTCAAGTGGTGCAAGCGGGGTCTCATCATGCTCTCTGAAAGAATGAACCTTTCGGGCAATCAACCAGGTCGCCTCGGGTAGAAAACCGGGCTTTCTTCGTATTTCATGCATGAGTCTGCGGCAACCAGAAAGCTCACCGAGGCATGGAAAAACCTGTGCGTCAATTTCCTTGCAGAACGCCTCGTACTTAGTCCGGGCGTGTGCATCAAGAAGAGCTTCGTTCCATGGGACTAGATGGTATCCAACCGGCAGTGATGCCGACGGTACAAACGATCTGGAAAGATCTATTTCCATTCGGAAGCGTTTGCAGTAATCCGAGTCCATTAGAGGAGGCCTCTGTAAAAGAAATAACACCACTTAATATCCCTGAACCTAAGACTGCACGATCTTTCCGTCAACGCGCCGGTTTGAGGCCATCGAATTTGCCGTAAAAACCCTGATGAACCTCAGAATTCGGGGATCGAGCGGATTATATCGATCACGCTGCGTTGACGCGGTGGAAGTGCAGTGGAGGTGATATTAGAGTAGACTTTTTGATTAACCAAAAAATGTTTTTTGAGAGGCCGAAAAAAAGATGCTGCGAGTGTTGAAGTTCTATGTTGTTTTATTGCTCTTTGCAGCGTCCTGGAAAACTTCCCTAGCAGCTTCGCCTATCCGTGTTGTTGCCACTACGACAGTAGTCGCTGATTTAGTGGAGCAGGTTGGTGGTGATCTGGTTGTGGTCGAAAGTCTCATGGCAGATGGCGTTGATCCGCACTCGTATCGTGCTACGCCACGAGACATCGACAAGCTTGTTCGTGCGGATTTGATTGTTGCCAACGGACTTCACCTTGAAGGCAAGTTGGCTGAACTCCTTAAACGGATTGGCAATAAGCGTCCCTTTGTAGCTGTTGGTAATGCCGTACCGAAAACGGAACTCCTTCCTATTGGAAATAATCTTTTTGACCCACATATCTGGTTTGATGCAAAGCTTTGGAGTTATTGTCCGTCTGCGGTTGCTGACGCGTTATCGAAATTGGATAGACGGTCTGCTGGAGAGTATCACCAAGGTGCCGTGAAATACGCTGCAGAACTTTTAGAACTCGACGAAATGGTTCGTCAGAAAATCAAGAAAATTCCTGATCAACATCGAGTACTGATTACAGCTCATGATGCTTTTCGCTATTTCGGTCGAGCGTATGGAATTGAAGTCGTAGGGGTGCAGGGAACGAGCACAGAAAGTGAAGCTGGCCTGGCTGATATGAATCAATTAGTTGATCTGGTTGTTACACGGCGAATACCTGCAGTATTTGTTGAAACGAGTGTATCTGATCGAAACGTTACGGCGTTAATAGAAGGTGCTGCGGCACGTGGTCACACGGTACGTCTTGGTGGGCGGCTGTATTCCGATGCATTGGGTCCGGTTGGAGCGGGTGGTGATACGCTTCAACGTGCTCTGCTCTCGAATGTTAATACTATTGTCAGTGCGCTGCGTGCAACGAGTATCCCCTCGGATAGCATCGAATAACTTGTTTGCCTTCGTACACGAACGCGTTGGGGAAGGAATACATCTTCATGATCGGGAAAGACTCTGATTCCGCAATGCATGCCGATAAACCAATGCTCGAGTGGCATGATCTCACCGTTGCATATGGTCGGCGGCCAGTCTTATGGAACGTTGATTTTGAGATTCCAAAGCCCTGTCTTTTTGGAATTATTGGTCCTAATGGTGCGGGGAAAAGCACGCTGCTCAAGGCAAGTCTGGATCTTGTCCAAAGAGCTGGAGGGTATGTCCGGTTCTGGGGACAGCCATTGGCTCAAGCTCGTTCGAGAATTGCGTATGTGCCACAGAGAGAGACAGTTGACTGGGATTTTCCAGTGACTGTTATGGATGTCGTCCGAATGGGCGCTACATCAAAGTTAGGCTGGTTCCAACGAGGTGGAAAACGTGAGCGAGAATTAGCCTTACGAAGTCTTGATCGTGTGGGGCTTGCTGATTTTTCAAGCAGACAAATTGGGAAGCTTTCAGGGGGGCAGCAGCAGCGAGTCTTTTTAGCTCGAGCGCTTGCCCGCGAGGCGGACATTTATTTACTTGATGAGCCCATGGCAGGGGTTGATGAAGGTTCAC
>CAJXFK010000156.1 GCA_913052575.1 uncultured Planctomycetaceae bacterium | reverse complement strand
GTGACCCAATCTTTTTCCCATTGACGTATACGGTGCATTCATAATCGACCGCCTCGAAATGCAAATGAGTGCGATGTCCGCCACGAGTCTGATGTGTGAACATACGTCGGTACCACAACGTCTCATCGGGCGCAAGCAGCCGCTGTACACCACTAAGTGCCGATTCGATGGGAAAGGGCACAAGAATATCTCCCTTATAGTCGTGGGGCATGGCTCCATTCTGAGAGATCGCAAACTTCCATAAACCATTCAGGTTCTCCCAGTTCTCATCTCGCCGAAATTGGGGGCGCGGATACTCCTGCCAAGCATTCTGGGGAGTTACCTGTTTTCCCCACCGAGTCACCATTGCCTCGGGAGACACTTTCCATTCCGCACTGGCTACAGATGCCATCGTCAAAAGAATGAAGCAGGAACACAACCTCATAGTCTTCTTCCCTTCTTGAAAATTAAAAACTGTCCAACGAACTTGCTGGTCTTGCTGGTCTTGCTGGTAAGGATAGGACAGTCAACGGCACTTTAACACGGTTCTCACGAGCCAGGCACAGCCGAACAGTCTACTCGGGCAAGCGAGTAACAGAATGAGACGATCCATACCTTTTTTGTACGCACCAACTACGAGTAGTACTTTTTCATGCATTTTTTTGTATAAACAAAGCTCGACTCGTAGCAGGAATGCCAACCCGAGCAACAAGAATCGATTATCAAGCGTGCTCGTACTGTTGAGCAAATGTGTATTTGACCAAACCTCTGAGTGCCTCAACTTACAAACCCGCAGGATTTCGTGAGGCCTGACAGCTCATCATGCTTATGAATTTTCACACCCCTCATTCCCACATCACAGCGACTTTGCACATCGCAGCGGCACTCCTTCTGTTTGCAGGTGGCAATCATTCCATCTTCGCAGCGGATGACATCTCTTCTGTGTCATCTGTCAAAGGTAAAGACAGAACTCGGCCAACGAAACCTAATATCCTGTTGATGATGGCAGACGACATGGGGATCGGTGATACCAGTGCCTATTTGAATGTGCGGCTATCTCCCGAAAGCCCTCCTATCACAAAAACACTACGCACACCGAACCTCAATCGATTCACACATTCAGCAATTGTATTCACTGATGGCTATGCACCAGCCTCTATGTGCAGTGCAACGCGTTACTCTCTGCTCACTGGTCGCCTCGCCCACCGGTCATATCTTAAATATCAAGGGTGGCTTCCTCACGGCCCCAACACGCCGATGATCCAAAAGGGGCTGACTACGTTGCCCGAGATGTTACAGGCGAACGGGTATCACACCGCTGGCATCGGCAAATACCACGTAGGCATGGAGTTCGATAACGGACAAGGCAAGCCCGCAGAAGATTTCTTCTTTGATGATGTCGACTTTACAAAGCCAATACTGGATGGCCCAACACATCACGGCTTTGACGAATACTATGGCGTCACTGGCAACACTGAAGATCCTCTCGACACAGAACCACGCATCCTGATTCGTAATGATCGATTCACCTTCACCGATCGCAGCCGCATGAAGCTGATCGGAATGAAGAATCACAAAGGACGCATCCTGTCGGCACCTGACTGGGATCTCAGCAGACTCGGTCCACTGTATCTCGAAGAAGCAGAAAAATTCCTAACGCGGCAGTCACACAACACTCAACCTTTCTTTCTTTACTACGTTCCCAACGCCAATCATTTCCAACGAAACCCTCATGGCGAGTATGCGGTTCCGGACGAGATAGCAGGAACAACGATCAAGGGTGAAAGTCGTTACTCAGATGGCTCAGTCGCAAATGATCGTGCGGACATGGTGCTGGAGAATGACGTTGTCTTCGGCAAGCTGCTGGAAAAACTCACAACCATGAATGACCCGAGGTGGCCCGGGCACAAGCTCATTGAGAACACACTCGTCATCTTCACTAGTGATAACGGTCCGAATGTC
This sequence comes from uncultured Planctomycetaceae bacterium, assembly GCA_913052575.1. GTDB lineage: Bacteria > Planctomycetota > Planctomycetia > Pirellulales > UBA1268 > UBA1268. Next base: position 2,940 of record CAJXFK010000156.1, on the reverse strand, counting down.
GGTGATAATTTGGGCCCTAATCAGGAAAGCGGCGAACTGCGAGGCAAGAAAGCCAAGATCTGGGAAGGTGGCATCCGAGTACCGTTGATGGTTTCCTGGCCAGCTGTTCTTGAAGGTGGCAAGCTTAATCGCTCGATTGTGACCCTGACCGATCTCTATGCGACACTTGCCCACATCATTGGTCACTCACTAAAGCCTGAAGAAGCACAGGACAGTCATAATGTATTTGCATATTGGGTTGGACAGCCTGACAAACAAGATACACGGCCACGCGTTTTCTTTTGCCATTTGGGGCCACCGTTTCTCAACGATGCTTTGGCTATTCGGCAAGGGCACAACAAACTGATCGTCGAAGGTGGTTTGGCAATGCCTTGGGCGTCGGGAGGCTCACGTGGTGCCGCAAGACCCATCGCTTTGTACAACCTTCAGCACGATCTCTACGAGACGAAACCGTATGTAGACGCTTCATCTACCGCCATCATCAATGAACTCGCAGCCACGCTGTTAAATATTCACAATCGTGGCTATGCCAGGAAAATTTCTGTTACGGATGGTGCCCCGATAATTGAAAACCCCGGATGGCATAATCTGAGAAATGACGTCACTGGAGAAATTGGGTTTGCCTTTCAGTTGCGTCCCAGAGCAGGGGGGGAAATGGTGACCCACCTAGGAATGTTTGATGATCACGACGGCGATAAACCAGTTCGCGCGGCTCGATCTATCCCAACGGATCGTGAGCGCGACCAACCGTCGAAGGGCCCCCTCACCGGCAAAAACCATTCGATAAAAAGCCAACACGTCATCCGACTTCTGGTGCGTTCTGAAAATAAACAGGTCGAACTCGCCCGATGTGAAATGAAACCCGGCACCTCCGACGAATTGATACGCTCTTTCCGATATATGCGTTTACCAGAACCTGTTCAGCTCGAACAAGGACTGACCTACGTACTTTTGATGTCCACGCAGGCTGCTGACGGTGATCATTTTCGTGATCCAGTCAGCTTCGATGGTCTTTCACCCCAGATCAATCCTCATCTTATGATTCAGCGGAGCCTCTTGTTTCGTGGTGGTTCCTCATCTGGCCATATTGATGTACCAGCGTTTGAAGATCTGACCAATTCTTACTCTCGATACCGTATGCCAGTTGGACCCACCCTGCGACTTGCAGAGGACAGCTTGGCAGATGAGCCCCAGACGTCAAAGCCGTGATGAACGACACATCACAACTGAACCTGACCAAGCTTCACGAGACTCGACTGAATTGCCTATCCAAAGGCCACTCGTCCAAGCAGTTTCGCCTAGGGAAGTCGCTATCTCTCGTTGTGAGAGATTACCTTTTGCTGCCTGTGACGGAAGCATTTTTCTTCTGCCCAAACTGCTGGACTTCATCCGGTCCAGGGGTTCCATACGCGGGATCTTTTGCACGGATATAGACTTCACCAGTATCGAGGACCTGAACATCAAGCGGTACAATGGTTACGCCTTGTTCGTTGATCGTCCTGGCGTTGTCACCGATGTTGCGTGAGACGATACCATCACGTGACTCAGGAGGCACATTGCCGTTGAAGAAGGCCGTGCACCACCACTTTCCGTTCATATCTTTAAACGGTGTCCCATGACCAAGAAAGCGGCCAGCAAATTTGCGAGGTCCATAGGGACCAGTGATCGTATCGGCGACGCAGTAATAAAGGTTATACGATCCCTTTCGCCCTTGATCGGTTGACCATGCGGTGCCCAAGTGAACATACTTGCCGCCGACTTTGATCATGGTCGCTCCTTCGTGACCAATATAACTGATGGGTTTGCCATCTGGCCCGGGGCGAGAACCTGCCGGATCAATCCGCACCGGCTCGGCGGTATAGCTGGTAAGGTCATCGCTGAGTGGTGCAACGAACGTGTTCTCCCACAACAGATATCGCTTGCCATCATCGTCCGTAAAAATTGAAGGGTCGTGCCGCTGCCCCATATTGCCAGCCATCGGATGCGTCCAAGGGCCTTGCAACTCGGCACCGTTGGTCAGGGCCAGACTGGAGTGCTTCTTGGGACAATGCACCATCGCCCAGCAGCCTATGTCTGCCAGCCAATGAACTTCCGGTGCCCAGATCAGACGCTTCACAATTTTTTTTCCGCTCTTCGCCTTGATCGTATCATCGACTGTAAAGATTGGGCCCATTGATTCCCACTGAATTAAATTACTACTGCGCCATAATCGAACTTGATGGCCAACGATGCTCTCGTCGCCAAGTCCAATGTTGTATGGATTCTCGGCTTCCCGAGGGTCACCTTCACGTGGCTGCGTCCCCGTCAGGTAGTAATACTTTTTTTCTGGACCAACCGAGATGTACGGATCCCGAATCCAACCTGACTTGATGTACAACGCCTTATCGTGTGACTTGAGACCTTCGCGGATTGTTTCTGCGTCCATCACTGGGGCAGGTTTTCGATCCGTGGGAACTTCGCTAAAGGGTTTTCTCTTCAATTGATCGGCCCTGGCCGCTGGCTGCATCGCGTGAACGAACAGCACCTTGTGCAACTCGGCTCGTTTGTGCAACTCGACCGGTTTCTTCGTAGGACTCTTGTTCACCTTATAGCCAGACCTTTTATGGCCAGACCTCTTGAACAACATCTTGGGGCCGTCCGCGGCCACAACGAACCTACAAGTCGGTAGCAGAATTAAGAGCAATACAGCGAATCTGAAACAAAACTGGAATATTTGCATGTACGCTGTTGTTATAGCTTCATTCTGGTGATGATTACTTTGCTGAAAACTTGAATACAGTCTGCGACTCATACGTCTCCCCCGGCTTCAGGATTGTTGACGGGAAGTGCGTTTGATTCGGGCTGTCTGGAAAGTGCTGTGTCTCAAGACAGAATCCACCACGATGTATGTACGGCTTGCCAGACTTACCCTTCAGTCGACCGTCAAGAAAGTTACCGCAG
>CAJXFK010000155.1 GCA_913052575.1 uncultured Planctomycetaceae bacterium | reverse complement strand
GAATTTTGAGCAAAAAATTTCCTGATCAGGTCGATGTGCCTGATGATCGCATGTTCAAGGGATTTGAGGCCTTCAAACAGGCACTCGACACACTGCGTCCCGGTGACATCGCAATATTTGCAACGCCAGCAGCATTTCGGGCCACCCACTTTGAATATGCAATCAGTCGTGGGCTGCACGTCTTTATGGAAAAGCCTGTCGCTGTCGATGGGCCGAGTGCGAAGAGAATTATTGATCTTGCCAGCAAAGCCGACGTAAACAAACTCAAAGTTGGCGTTGGGCTGATGTGCCGACATTGTCCGCGACGAAAGGAGCTCTTTGATCGGCTCCAATCAGGCGAAGCAGGAGAACTTCTCGCCTTCCGTGCCTACAGAGAACATGCGCCTGCACATAACCTCGATTTGTTTCCAGGTGTCCCGAATGACACAACGGAGCTTGCCTGGCAGGTAAAACGCTTTCACAATTTCCTCTGGGCAAGTGGTGGCATTTTTAGTGATTATTACATCCATAACATCGATGAAGTGTGTTGGATGAAAAACGCGTGGCCTGTCACAGCCGTTGCAACAGGTGGACGACACTACAAGGGCAAGATAAACGACCAGAACTTTGACTCCTATGCAGTCGAATACACGTTTGAAGATGGAACAAAATTTTACTTTTCTGGACGAGCCATGAAGGATTGTGGCCGAAAGTTTGGTGGATTCGGACAAGGCTCAAAAGGGGCGTTCACAATTTCAGCCCGAGGGCATAAACCATCTCGCGCAACCATTTATAAGGGTCAGAAAATGGAGGACTCTCAGATCCTCTGGACAGCGGCCCAACCAGAACCGAACCCGTACAAGGAAGAGTGGCGTCATCTTGTTTCCGCAATTCTCATGGATGTTCCGTACAACGAGGCTGTTCGGGGTGCTCAAGCGAGTCTTGTCACAGCCATGGGTCGGTTCGCTGCCCACACAGGCAAGCAAGTCACCTATGACGAAATGCTTGTCATGCCAGATGATATGACTGCCAGCGTAGACGGCATGACTGAAAACTCAGCTGCACCTGTGCTCGCCGACGCCAATGGTATCTATCCTGTGCCAATGCCGGGCAAATATCGATACGAATACCACGACTAATTTATTGATAGCATTGCCCGTGTGACTTCAGCAGTTTTCCTCGATATTCGCCCGCGGCGTTTGTTCAGAATCTTTCGTGCCGCCGCTACAGATATTCCCTCAGGTACCCATCATGTGTTTACAGGATGGCAATCGCGTCGTAACGAGATGCATAATTATTAATAAGAAAGCTGACATTGAGCCAAAGCTACGGGAATCGGGTCTAGTATTACAGGGGAACGGCTCAAGTACGTTCTTGGCTAGCGATGGAGGGAACAAAGAACGACCGGGGATGATGTGGCCACGCAGACCTTGGTTCGGGTGGTCCTGTAAATGAAAATTCTTAATACCAAAGTAGTAAGGCTTCAAACGTTTTTTCTATAAACTTCAATCGGTCACGAATCCAAAGGAAATGGTGGGGCGTTCAGTGTTTCTCACCGTTTATAGTGTGTTACATTTTGAATCCAAGTAGACGTATAAAGAGGTAGCGTGATGATACGTACGGGTGTTTCACAAGCACGGTTTGAACGAAGATGTCCGTTCAAAAAGTCAGCATTTACTCTTATTGAACTCCTCGTTGTCATCGCAATTATAGGAGTCCTTGTTGGGCTTTTGCTGCCGGCTGTTCAACAGGCTCGAGAGGCAGCACGACGAGCCTCGTGCGTTAACAACCTGAAGCAGATCGGTGTGGGTCTGCATAACTTCAATAGTGCTCAAGGTCACTTTCCGTCAGGCGTCATGTGTGGAAATGGAACGGGGTCGACGACGCCTCAAATGGGAGCTCACGGAGGCTGGGCTTGGGGAGCCATGATTTTAGCTTTGTGTGACCAGCAGAGCCTTGCAGATACAATGCAGGTGGGAAACTCAAAGGTTTGGCAGGACAATAAACAGACCGGTCGAACATTGATCAGCTTTTACTTGTGTCCAACAGATGCTGCCCCAACAGTGAATGAAGAGCGTGTTCGTTGGGTGGGTGCCGGGACATCAGCAGGAACGTCAAACTATGTTGGAAACGCCGGAACAAAGCCTATTAAGAATACCCTTGGTGTACCAAGTTCACATTGTGCCCACGAGGACTCACCTGAGAACAAAGCAGCAGCAAGAAGCTATTATACCGGTGTCTTGTTTCCTCGATCTTCGATCACCATGGCACAAATTACCGATGGCACATCAAGCACGTTCCTGGTCGGTGAGCGTGATTATTCAAGCACTCAGCACGGAGATCATGAGGCAAGTAATTGGATAGGCTCCTTCGGAGCTGGATGGCACACGGAACCCTTTCACTACAACTGGGTGACTATTTTCGATGAAGCCAATTCGAATCTTCAGATTAACGATTACGATGCAACAAACCCGACGAATACGCCGGATTGCTGGCCAGTTAGCGGATGTGGTGATCCTTACGGGGTGACTGATGCCGACTCGTGGAGTAGTCAGCATCCTGGTGGTGCTCAGTTCGTTTTGTGCGATGGCTCTGTTCGTTTTGTAATGGAGACAATTAGTGAAGCAGTTTTTGCAGATCTCTGTAATCGAGGCGATGGAGATGTCATTCCTAGCTTTTAGGACCATGATGTACCTGTGGTTTCCAAAAGGAAGTACATTTTGCATGGTCAAATTACAGCTACCGGGTTTACGTTCACTTGAATGCTTGTCAATTCAGTCAGAATAAGTTGGGCGTAAACATTGGGTGTGAACAGAAGACGAGCCGTGCGTTTAAGTAGGTGAAGGTTGGAATTGGATAGGTTGAGTATGAGTGTGTTCTTTTTGAAATTGATTGGAATTCTTGGTGTTTTAACAGCCGCTGGTTGTTCCAGTAATTCGGTGGTCTACCCAGAGGTCGCAACTGTCGTTGGTGTGGTGACTCTTAACGGGCAGCCCCTTCAGGCAGCAACCATAACATTTGTGCCAGAGGCTGGCCGATCATCGAGTGGCGTCACTGATTCATCAGGAAAGTACAGTCTTCACTATACGGGAACGATTCGTGGTGCCATGCTCGGTACGCATCGTGTCATGATAAAAAAAATGGTACCCGACAAAAATTCAACCGCATCCGCCGTTGGGCAGTTTATGGATAAGGCGACCAGCCAGATGCTCAAGAGTTCTGGGCTGCCAGTGACGACGGCTGCAGACGGAGCAGAAAACCAGCCACTCAAGCCGCTAATGATCAATGTGGTCGGGACACAATATAGTGGTTCGGAAAGTGTTCTCACTGCCAGTGTCAAACCCAACACAAATGAACTTGATTTTGCTCTCATCACCGAATGACTTTTGTAAAACCAGCCCGTTGTCGGTCGGATTATTGGGCTTCATCTTCGAACGATGATCTATAGTCTTATCAACGTGTTCCTCTGTTTTTAGCGGTGTGTTCTACGGTGGCTTATGTGTGTCGTCCCTTTCAAGCATCAAAGCCTGTCGTGAGAGTTTTTCATATGTGTACGCATAGCCAGGAAAAAATATCGGTGAGATTGTTTGTTTTTCTGGCGTTCACTGTGATCTTCGTGTATTCACCGGTGTGGGCGAGTGAGTTTTCGGGTGTCATTCTCCGCGCTGACACGTTGCGTTCTGAAGGCAAGTTTCAGGAATCGCTTACGGAACTTAGTCGGGCTTTCCAGCGTTCGGAAACTGATGCAGAACGGGGAGTTGTTCTAGGCAAGCAGGCTGAGATTCTTGCTTTTGATCTTCACGACTATTCTCGTGCACGGGGTCTCGTCACGCAGAGTCTGCAGCAACTTGATGCTGGGGTAGTATCTGAAGTAATTGCCCTGAAGGTACGCGCTCAGTGTGAGATGCAAGGTGATAAGGACTTTGGTGCAGGAAAAAAAACGCTGCTGGCTGCATTGAAACTGCCGGAAGTTCAATGGGCGAAGCCGTCAATCAGGGTCATGCTTGGTGATTGCTATCGCAGTCTTGGTGAACCCGTCGAAGCACTTCGTTCTTTCGAGGAAGTCGCTCAAGAGGATTCAGTTGACGGATTGCTTCGGGCAACAGCCTTTCTGAACTGTGGCCTAACGTATTTTTACGACCTCAAGCAGCCTGAAAAGTCAAAAAAGTTTTTTGCAGAGGCTGTTCGGCTGAATCCTCTATTGGCTGAAGAAGTCCGGACTCACCTTGATGGAGTTCCTTCGCGATCCAAGACAATGTTTCTGGCTCATTACATGCCTTGGTATGCGTCACCGCCTCGCAGCAAGGACTGGGGTTGGCACTGGACGATGAATCATTTTGATCCGAAGAAACAAAAGCATGGCCGTCGAGAAATTGCATCACAATTCTATCCGATTATTGGTCCTTATGATTCTGGTGATCCAGCCGTGATTGAGTACCACCTTTTACTGATGAAACTTGCCGGCATTGATGGTGTGGTTGTTGACTGGTATGGAAGAGCGGACTGTCATGACTACAAAAAATTGCATGAGAACGTTGTGCTCTTAGTGAAAATGGTTGAAAAATTTCAGATGAAGTTTTTGATCTGCTACGAAGACCAGTCGATCAATGCTCTTGTTGAACAAAAAGTGATTCCTCCAGCATCACGCGTTTTCCAGGCGGCGAACGAACTGAAGTGGCTCACGAAAAACTGGTTTCAGCGAGATTCGTACGTACGTCTTAAAAGGCAGCCAGTCCTGCTATCGTTTGGACATAGTGGTCTGAATGATGAGGAATGGCAGCATGTGCTTAGCCGTAGCGAGTCACCTATTCTCTGGTTGAGTGAGCATGCACCTCGTCCGGGTGCATGTGGTGCATTCGACTGGCCTATTCCAGAACAGGGCCTGACGCAGGTTCGTTGGTTTTCTCAAGCGTCAAAACAGTGGCAGTGCTCTATTCCTGTGATCTTCCCGCGATTTGTTGATG
>CAJXFK010000154.1 GCA_913052575.1 uncultured Planctomycetaceae bacterium | reverse complement strand
TCAATATTTTGAACTGTCGGTGGATCTAATGTGACCATGGGCTGCCATACCCAGAAATCTGATTTTCGCTTTTCAAGGTCGAAGTCGCCTTGAGTTGACTGTGCGACTGGTGCTGGTTCCTCTGGCCACGGTGCGCCGAGTTCGACCCAGCGGACGAGTGTCTTGATGTCGTGGTCGTTAAGCTTGCCCTTCGGAGGCATTTCATATGAATCATAATGCACGGCATCGATAAGTAGGCTTTCGTGTGCATTGCCAGGAATAATGGCAGCGCCAGAATCACCACCTTGTAAGTGAGATGCTCGGCTGTCGAGAAGGAGGTTTGCTTCAACACGCTTTGATTGAGTGCTGTGGCACTCGTAGCAATGCTGTACCAGGAGCGGTCGTACTTCTCGCTCGAAAAACTCGAAGTGTTCTGATGCAGGTAGCTGCTCTTGTGCGTGCGTTGCAGTGCTCGCGAGGTACACCACACTGTGAATCAGGAAAACGTGTAGGAGTAGTCGCATATCAGACTTCACAATTGTGACGGCACATTTTCGCATAATGATCTGCAACCCGTTGGGCATACAACGAGTAAGGGACACCAGCGGGTGTGGGAACAGACGCTAGCCCCTAAGATTCTAGCAATTTCGTTCCGGCAGGGCTTGTCAAACTAATGTTCCATGGCTCTAACGTATTACGACACTTTAAATACAGACACTTTCACGAAGTAAAACACATGGGGCGTGCTGGAGGTCGTTCGGTCTCGATCCCGCCTCTACTCATGTTAATTTTTTGGTTATGGCTTTATGAAGGCCGGTGGTCGGAGGTGTGAAGCTGATGAGAACCGAGGAAACGGCACTGCGACCCGAGGCATGGGGCTGGCATTTACTTGGGCTGATCAATCCCCTTGTAGTGATTGCTGGAAACCTTCTTGGAGGTCCGTTTGTGGCAGCCGGTGTGATTTACATGCTCGGCATTGGTCCGTTCCTCGACGTTTTCCTAGGCACGAGCATTCGTCATCGGCCGGCACGTGAATCTGGGCGACCGTTTGAAGTCATGTTGTACGCGCACGCGTTATTACAGTTGATTGCTGTGTGTTCTCTTGTGCTACTTGCAAGCAGTGGGGTGCCACTGTGGATTGTGCTTGTTGCTGCAGTGAGTACGGGTATTAATTCAGGAGCTTCAGGGCTCATCGTTGCTCATGAACTTGGGCATCGACGCAAAAAATCATTTCCTTGGTGGATTTCGCAACTGAATCTTGCTTCAGTCCTTTATCTTCACTTTACAACTGAACATAACCAAACACACCACAAGCATGTGGCGACTAACGCCGACCCAGCAACTGCTCGCTACGGTGAGTCCGTCTGGTGGTTCATAGCGAGGACGGTGCCAGGACAGTTTATTGATGCCTGGCAAATACATGCGAGGCGTGGTCGTTTGCTGCTGATGAATCCAGTTGCTCGGGGTGCTGGCTTTGAAGTACTTCTCGTGGCAAGCATTGCTGTAGCCTTTGGCATCGTTTCAGCGTGTGCGTTTCTGGTGCAGGCTGCCGTCGCTGTTTTTCTGCTTGAATACATCAACTACCTTCGGCATTACGGGCTTCAGCGAGAGACCGGTACCCGTCAGACTGCGGCACATTCGTGGCAGTCGGAACATCGCTGGTCGCGATGGACGTTACTGGAGTTAACACGTCATCCGGCTCATCATCTGGAGTCAGGGAAGCCTTTTTGGAAACTAAAGCCTTACGATGAGGCACCGGAATTGCCGTCTGGGTACTACGGCTGTTTTTGGGTTGCGTTGATACCGCCTCTGTGGCGACGACTCATGCATCCGAGGATGCCCTCAGCCAGCAGTACTGACGTGCTGGTCTCAGGAGAGCAGTCTTAAAACCAGATGAGCTGTCTTAGAAGTAGATAAATATATCGAGCATACGCTGGTTTCAAACAAGCAGGCTTAAACCTAAAATAGCTTAAACCTAGAATGGCACGTCATCGTCGGCGGCTTCTGCGAGTGCATTATCGATGTCAGGCGCTGCCCCGGATGAGTCGGACGAACTGCCCGTAATGACCCGGAATGACATCGCTTCGGCAGAAAGGAAATACTTTGGATCGCTTGATTCATCGCGCTGCCACTTTCGTCCGCTCAGGCGATACGACACCTCAATTTCATCACCAAGATGCAAGTCATCAACTGAATCACATGCGTCTTTTAGAAACTCAACTGGTATGTAATTTGTAAATCCACTGCCTTTGTTCTGCTCGAGAACAACAAGTCGCTTTCGGAAACCTTTTTGGCCGTATGTCTTCGTTTCTTCAATAAGATGAATAGTTCCCTTGACTGAGGCGTCACTCATTTTTATGGCTCCTGTTGCGTTCTAGATGTCAGCCTGGTTTTCTCGGCAGAAACGAATACTCGAAGATCTGTTTTTAGTCTAACGAATTCAGGCGGATAAGTATGGAAAGTGTTTTTTTAAAACACGTGGAAGTTGGGTGCTGTGTTTTGGCCTAAAGGTGACTAGGAAAAACTGCAGCAGATTCGTGGGGAGTTTTTTCTCTGTTTTGACGAGACTGGTGCTACGGACGAGGCTGGTGTTACGTTTAAGCAGTCTGCTAGTCTTCTGAGATGAACAAGAGCCAACAAGGGGAACCAATTTCCCCCAAAAAGAGTCAGTCTAATATGCGTTCGGTCAAAAACGGTCAGCCGACTCGCATCGTTGGGTTTGACCCAGGGCTCAATATCACTGGCTATGGTGTGATTGAGGTGCTTCCGAATCAGCAGGTCCAGCTGGTTGAAGCCGGTACCATTCGGCCAAAAAGCAAAGATGATATTCAAGATCGCCTCCACGTCATTCACTCGGGTGTTCGGGAAATTCTTGAGACATTCGCTCCGCAATCAATGGCAATCGAGCAGCTTTTTGTACACGTTCGTTTTCCTAAAACAGCGATTCTCATGGGGCACGCTCGGGGTGTGATCTGTCTTGCTGCTGCACAAGCAGAAATTGAACTCCACCATTATTTGCCGAATCGAGTAAAAAGTATGCTGACAGGAAGTGGCCATGCGGGAAAGGAACAGATGCAGCTGGCGGTGCAGCGAGAGTTGCGATTAAAGACTCTTCCTGAACCAGCCGATGCTGCTGATGCACTCGCAATAGCACTTGCAGATTTTTATCTGAGGCTGCGGGCGTTACCAGGAACGCCGGCCCAGTTTCGAGATAACACGTAGGCGTGGTGTAATACCTTGAAAGGCCGAGAGTGTATGAGTGTCGTAGAATGCCTTTTTATGCGTAGGGAATGAAAGAATGATTCGTAAAATTTCAGGAAGTCTCGAGCGTGTTGAGCCAACAGCTATTGAATTAGCGGTGGGCAATATTGTGCATGAAGTGCTTGTTCCAGAAATGGTGAGAAGGCAGCTTCAGCCCAAGCTGGGTAAAGATATTTCGTTGTATACGCTTGAGTACCTCGAGGGTAATCCGACACGAGGTAATCTCGTGCCTCGCATCGTAGGGTTCCTTTCAGAGGTAGAGCGGGAATTTTTCGAACTGTTCTGCGAGGTAGACGGGGTTGGGGTTCGCAAAGCGTTGCGAGCCATGGTTCGCCCCGTTGGTGAAGTCGCCACTGCCATTGAGGAGCAGGACTCGAGTGCGTTGTCAAAGTTGCCTGGCGTTGGTGCGGCAACGGCTGAGCGCATCATTGCGAAGCTTCGTAGGAAAATGCCGAAATTCGCTCTTCTTGTCGCGAAGGACTCACCTGCCGGTGAAACGGCCGGGAGTGATGTGCTCACGGAAACAGCCGATGTATTGCGGAGTCTTGGTCATTCTGAGGCGGATGCACGCAGGCTTGTCGATGGGCTGCGCGACAACAGTCGCAAAATCAATGATGTTCAGGCTGCGCTTGAATTAATTTACAGGCAGACGCATGCGAAGAAATAATACTTTTGTTTTGAAGAGTCCTTGGCTAGTGCGAAGGTGATTCAGTTTGAGGAGGCTTTTGTGAGTGAATTTCGAGAACCGTCGGTCGAATCCTTTGATGATCCGCAGCCCGAGGACCGTGTTCTGCGCCCACAGCGTCTCGAAGAAATGGTCGGGCAGCAAGATGTTCATGAACGACTCGCAATTGCAATCGATGCCGCTCGAAAAAGATCAGAGCCGTTGGGGCACATCCTGCTTGATGGACCACCGGGATTGGGGAAGACCACATTTGCAACATGCATACCAAGAGAACTTGGGACAACGTTACAGATTGCCAGCGGTGCCGCCCTCGCTGCTCCGAAAGATCTGCTTCCTTATCTTACGAATGCTGGTGAAAGTTCCGTTTTGTTTATTGATGAAATCCATCGTCTCCCAATTGCCGTAGAAGAGTTCATGTATCCGGCCATGGAGGATTTCCGGATTGATATTACTCTCGGCGACGGCATGAGCGCACGAACAATTAATATGCCACTTCAACCGTTTACTCTCGTTGGTGCAACAACTCGTGCGGGATTGATTTCGGCTCCGCTTCGAGATCGGTTTGTCGTTCGGGAGCATCTTGACTACTACAGTGTTCCTGAACTCGCAAAAATAATTTTTCGATCTGCTGGAAAACTTGACATGCCCATGGATGATGAGACAGCGACAGAGATTGCAGGAAGGAGTCGGGGCACACCTCGTCTGGCAAACAATCGACTACGCTGGGTCCGGGATTACTCAACAAGTCGAGCGAATCGAGTTGTTGATCTTGAGATCGCGAGAACCGCGCTTGAGATGCAGGGTATTGATGAGCTTGGTTTGGATAGTTTTGATCGTCGTTACCTCGAGACGCTTCAGCGTGTTTTTGGTGGCGGACCGGCTGGTATTGAGGCAATTGCACACACTATGAGCACGGCAGTTGATACACTCGAAGATGATGTTGAGCCATTTCTTTTGCGGTATGAATTGATTATTAGAACCGCCCGAGGTCGTCGTCTCACAGACCGGGGTGAGGCGCATCTGGGTGACGCTCCACGTTCGGGGCCGCAGCAGAAACTGTTCTGAAACTATCCCGCTCGTGGCTGAAGAGAACGGTTCTTGACGGCTAACGC
>CAJXFK010000153.1 GCA_913052575.1 uncultured Planctomycetaceae bacterium | reverse complement strand
GACAGCCTACGAGCAGACGGACCGAACGCCCGCAATGCGGTTGAACTCGCGGACTACTATTGCAAAGAAGCCACAATACGAATCGGAACACTCTTCCGTGACATTGGTCGCAACAATGACGCCGCGACGCTCAAACTGAACAAGAGCTTCATGCAAGGGAAATTTGAATGGCTTGAAGACGAGATCGCCCCAAACTGATACCCAGCAGAAACTGAAAGCTGGCAGGAATGGAGAGCCAGCAAAATGGAACGCCGCCAAAACGAAAGACCTACGTGGCTCGGACTGATAACAAGGAAGAGCGGTTTGTTTTCAATGGACCTGCCGTCTGCAAATGACCGACCGCACGAGGTGCGACCATAACTTGCTGAAATCAGCCCCAATCAAACCCGACGACTGTTAAACAAGATGAACGACAACACGCAAACAACCCCAACTCTGACTCGCGATCAACTGGCCAAAGGACTTGGCAAAAGCGCCTTTGCGTTTCGGGGTTACAATGCGACGAACCTCGGAAGAACACCGGAACTGCTCCGTCACCCGAAGTACGGACAGATCGTTGAAAAATACCTTCAGCGGGCGAGTGACATCTGCACTGACGTGATGAAGTTTCCAGTCGACCTGGCTCAACGAGTTCGACTTGAAAAAGAAGCCACTCTCAAAGAGTACCACGAGTCAATTGCGCTCATTGTCACCATGGAGCTGGCACAGCTTGAAATTCTCGAAACATTCTTTGAGATCTCACTTACCGACGCAAACATGATGTATGGTTTTAGCCTCGGCGAATTGACTGCGCTGACTGCTGGCGGTGTGTTAACGCTGGATGACGCACTGAAGATTCCCCTCATGATGTCTCGGGACGCTGCTGAACTTGCGGACGACGTCACCCTGTGTGTTTTGTTCTCCCGTTCTGGGAAATTCATTCCACGCAAAAATGTGCACCGGCTTTGCGCAGAGATTAACGCCGAGGGGAATGGAGTGATTGGTGTGTCAACGTTTCTGGCTCCGAACTCGATGCTGCTGATCGGCCAGAAAGACACGGTTCAGCGATTGAAAGAACGTAAGGGAGAGATCACCACAGAGCGTATTTCTGTCAGGGTGAATGACGACAAATGGCCTCCGCTGCATACGCCCATTGTGTGGCAGCGAAACATCACGGATCGCGCTCAGTTTTTGATGCACACCATCGAAGGTGGATTCACCGCCCCCACAACTCCTCTGTTTTCAATGGCAACTGGTGATTTCAGCTATGATGGAGATAACACCCGCGATGTTGTCGCTCAGTGGATCGACAAACCGCAACTGCTTTGGGAGGCCGTGGATGCAACACTGGCACGCGGTGTGGAAACGGTCATCCACATCGGTCCGCAGCCCAACATTATTCCTGCAACGTTCAGCCGACTGGCTGCGAATGTGGCATTACTTACGAAAGATCGGCTGCCAATGCATACGCTGTCAAGAATCGTTCAGTACGGCTGGCTGTCTGCCGTGCTGCCAAAACGGACGAATCTGCTGCGAGCACCAGGCATCGTACATGTGACACTCGAGGACTGGCTGTTGCAACAGGACATCACATGAACAAGTCATGGATCATCCGAAGACTACGAATCGGTCCATACAGGATCAGTCAACGACGATAACTGCCTTAATTATTAAATCATGCTCCATCTATTAAACTATATCTTGAGAGTCTTTGAAGTTGGCAGAAGTTTCAAGGTATCGAAAGAAGTAAATGAAATATCTGTATTGTCTGGTATCCATAGTTCTACTTGGTGGCAATAATAGCAAAGACCTAGTTTTTTCTACCGGCTATGAAGCGGATGAAGTAACGTCTGGTCTTGAAAAAGATTTGCCAGAAGCCAAAGACGCTGTCAGCCGCTCTGGTACTGTTTCGCGTGGTGGCAAATTCTCCATTTGTCATAAGATTGCGAATGCCAAAGAATATATTTCGTACAATGCTCACCGGGCAGAATCTACAACGATGCACCACAGGGCATCGCGTTATAGTGAAGGTGATCACTTCCGTTACCAGTTCAGCGTGTATCTTCCTGCCAACTGGGAAGTAGACAGCCGGGAATCTGTAGACATCTTCTGGCAATTCAAACGCTTTGAGGGAGGACCAGATGTTTTTGTTGCGGTAAAAGGAAGCGATATTGTTGTGCGGTCGAATGGCCTCAACAACAGGCGTCAGGATCCCTTAATTAAGAATTACAAGACAGGAAGATGGTATGACTTTCGCTTTGATATTCTCTGGTCTACTGGGGCCGAGGGCCAGTTAAAAGCGTTTATTAAGTCCGGAGATGAAAAAGAATATTCAGAGGTGGTGTCCTTTAGTGGTGCAAATATACAGAATGCAAAAGACAACAGTGCATATTTGAAGTGGGGTATTTATAAGCCCGATTTTGATCTCTCAAGACTCAAGAATGCACGGGTCATTTATCATGATGAGATATCAGTGACAAAGCTTTAAGCACTCGGTTTTTCACTGGTTTTGAAGCAAGATTACTAGCTAATTTGCTGAGAAAAACCGAATGTTCCCCAAAAACAACTAGCCGGGGTCGCATCAATCAAGACACGCGTACAAGCGGGTGATCACTGCGTAATTCTATTTGGTGTCTAGGCTGAGTGACGGACTCTGCAAAAGAGACTATATTGATCATCCCACCTGATTTATCCCGCCCCATTCCATAATGCCTCAAAAGTATTTGGTGGCATTGATAGTCTCACTTTGAGTCCTCACCTTTGTTCCACTCCAAAGAGGCTCTCCATGACCACGGAAGACACACTAACGATTAAGAGCCTTGGCAGCTGTCGTATCGACTCACCAATCCGCGATATGATTGAATCGCGGAACACGTCAGCGCACTACGTCGATGTGGAAGACAGAGTCTTCTTCTATGACACAAAACATCTTGCCGAAGGTAGTGGACTTGGCCTCCGCGAACTGCCCGGCTTTGAACCCGCTGGTCCTCGCAAGCAGATTTTCTTTGATGGTTCAAAAATGCGAGTTGGGATTGTTACTTGTGGAGGCCTTTGCCCAGGCATCAATGATGTCATTCGCGGTATCGTGATGGAGTTGACTTTCCATTATGGCGTTGAGCGCATCTATGGATTCCGCAATGGCTATCAGGGCTTTATTCCAAGTCATGGTCATGACGTCGTCGACCTAAGCCCGACATTGGTGAGTAATATCAACCAAGAAGGTGGTACTATCCTTGGCACCTCGCGGGGCGGGCAGGACTCTGAAGAAATCGTAGATTGTCTTGAGCGGATGAACATCAATGCCCTATTTGTTATCGGTGGCGACGGAACACTGAAAGGAGCAATGGAGATTGCCGACGTCATAGCCAGCCGTGAACAGAAAATTTCCGTGGTCGGCATTCCCAAGACGATTGATAACGACATTCCTTACATTGATCAGAGCTTTGGGTTTCAGACTGCTTTTGCTGAGGCAACGAAGTCAATCCGTTCTGGGCACGTCGAAGCCAAGGCTTCACCAAATGGAGTTGGGCTCGTCCGGTTAATGGGCCGACATTCAGGTTTTATTGCTTGCTATGCGTCACTAGCTAAGCCGGATGCCAACTATGTGCTTATTCCCGAAGTGCCATTTGCTCTTGAGGGTCCAAATAATTTCCTTGATCACCTACTAAACAGAGTAAAGCAGGCAGGTCACGCAGTGATCGTTGTTGCAGAGGGAGCGGGGCAAGATTTGCTTACTGCGAAAGATTCCGCAACTGATGCTTCAGGAAACCAAAGACTGGGAGACATCGGTTTTTTCCTGAAGGATAAGATTGTTGGTCACTTCAATGATGCAAGAGTTGACCTCAATCTAAAATACATTGACCCCAGCTATCATATACGGAGTGTCGAAGCGAACCCGTACGACAGTGTCTACTGTCTGCGACTTGCTCAACATGCAGTTCACGCAGCGATGGCAGGACGCACACAGATGGTGGTTGGCCGCTGGCACGGCCGCTACATCCATATCCCAATGGCCCTTGCGGTCAGTCACCGCAACCAGGTGCGTCCTGATGGTGACCTTTGGATGTCGGTACTAGAGGCAACCGGACAGCCCGCACGATTCTGTTAAGCAGCTTACGTCCCCATAAACTCGTAGCGTGAGCGGGGTGTCATCCACTATGCCGCCAGAAAGTCTTTGGGTTTGCATAGCATGACAAAAAAGACTTTCTTGGATTTTTATATCAGTGAACACTTAAGATCATTTTCTTTCGTTCGCTTTTTGGATAATCCGGTTCCGAAGTACTACTTCCCACCAAAAGACACGGTGTTGCGTGTTTTGGATAGTCGGATCATTCCAAGAACTCTTCATGTGATTCCTTCGTACCTTGTAGGAGTCTCTCAAAAAAACTTGTTGTTTTCTTGAGGGTGCCCCTGATTCGGCACAGCAGCAGGCAAGGCGCTGCTGTGCCGTTTTCATTCTAGAAATGGAGCTTCACATGCAATTTATACTCAACCAAGATGGTGAACTCATCATTACGGATGAAGCCGAAGAGGCGTTTGATCTAGATGAGACAGATGAATGAGATTTTGAAAGAACTAAAGTCTGTGAAAGCAGATTCTGAGAGAGGGGTAATGCAAAAAGTCAGAACCAGTCGGGGCGACAGGACTTGAACCTGCGACCTTTCGGCCCCCAGAATTTTCCAGCCAACCTCTACAAAAATTCCAAAACCACTTGGATTCATGCGTTGTAACGTAACTCAAAAGTTTCGACAACTCATTCCAAATTCCCCGTTTTTTTAACTCATTGCATCCATTGCAGATGTTTATCGGGGACGAGAGGAGAGCACTAATTAAAAGGCATTGAGAAGACCAAGACGCATGAATTCCTGAGCATATACCTCACTCTTATACTCACATCACATCTAAGATTTGATTGCAACGCCTTAAACGAGTAGCCTCAGGTAACCTAGTTGGTGGGGGCCATAAACATAAAAGGTACGGACTCTTTCTAGGTGATTGCTAATGATGCATTTCAGTCCTGCAATCTCTGAGCAATTTTGGCAAACTACTCTTCTTTTTTTAAACTATGACTATTACTTTTTCAGCTGTCATCGCATTTATTGTCATCCTTTTCTGGACAGCGGTGCTTTCAAAAATCTTATCCTTGGTAATCGGTGGTGGGACTAGTCTTGTTATTAAGACATTAGATCTCAACAAAAGATTACCGACTGGACTAAACCACGAAATTTTTGTTGTCGGTCGACGAGAG
>CAJXFK010000152.1 GCA_913052575.1 uncultured Planctomycetaceae bacterium | reverse complement strand
CCTGGAATCGAATCAAGCAGTAGAGAAAACTCTTATCATGAATAATGTGCTTTCTTTTTCAAAATTACAGGAAATTTCTACCAACTTTTTAACTTCGTGTTTTTAAATTCAGTCTTTAATAAGCGGCCAATCGGTGTACGTTGGCCGATTCACCGTTGTTCGGCTGCCCGGTTCAGTCGGGGCAGGGGGAGCTTTACCCAGAACGTCAGTCAGCATTTTTTTTGCTACGGTGGCACTCCCACTCAGACTGGCTCGATTCAGATCATTTGATTCGTCCAGATCTTCTGGCACATCAAAAAAACGTCCATCGCGATATAGTTTATATTGCTGCGTTCGTGCAAACTGCCCTGGCTGTGCATTCCAGTACGGCTGGTAGTGCAAAAACACGCACTCGCGAGGGTGTCCAGGCTCTCCCAATAGCTGTGGTAGAAAACTGCGTCCGTCCACGGGGTCGTCTTTTCCAAGGGAAACGCCTGCTGCATCAGCGAAGGTTGGATACATATCCGTGAAGTCAACAAGATCATCACTGACGACTCCACTTGGACACGTTCCCGGCCACGATGCAACGAGTGGCACGTGAGTTCCCATGTCTTTCATGCCACCTTTTCCACCCTTGATGTCTTGACCGTGCCATCGCGACGTGATTCTTCGGTTTGTGCCATTATCAGCCGTAAAAAGAATGATCGTGTTCTCTTCCTGACCAATCTCTTTCACCTTGGTCACTAAACGCCCAACGATTGTGTCCATGTACTCAACCATGGCTACGAAGTTTTCTTTCTGGAGATCTTTATCTTTTGGAGCCTTATTCGCTGCCTGTGTTCTTGGATCATTTTCAATCGTATCTGGAGTTTTCACAAATGGATCATGCACAAGCACCATCGGGTAATAGACAAAAAAAGGTTTTGATCTGTTGCGATCCATAAAGTCGCACAGAAAATCGCATAGTAGATCTGGCCCGTATTTGCCGGCATTGTCTTCGACAGTTTCCATCACCCCATTGCGTTCAAGCGGTGGACTCCAGAACCGTTCTCCTCCACCTGCTTTCACCTGCTTCCCTGTTGTTACCTGCCACAGATATGATTCATGAAAACCTGCCTTCAGGGGCCGCTTACTGTCATCGAACCCAGGAAGATTGTTGTACAAGCCATTGAGCTGCCACTTGCCTGCGATTGCCGTCTGATACCCAGCAGATTGCATCAGATGCCCAAAGGTCTTGTCACTTGGGTTCAGATAACCAAAGTGGGTGTAGTTCCGAAAGCTGTATTGACCAGTCATGATCTGCACACGACTCGGCGTACAAATTGGAGTCGAATAGCAGTGTGCAAATCGAACTCCCTGTTTTGCTAAAGCATCAATATTCGGAGTTTTATAATCCTCCGCGCCGTAACATCCAAATGCCTCCCAGCTTACATCGTCTACCATGATCAGTACGATGTTTGGCTTTCTTGCGTCAACGTGTGTCTGAGCACCTATGAATGTTGAAAATACTAACCACATACCAGCAGTGAGCGAACATACTGCCAACTTGATTGGCATGGTGAGATAACGCATAAACAAACTCCATGTATTCAATACTATTCTATGATGCATCAAAATTGCCTGCCTTCAAATTAAATTTGATTCTTGCATGCATCGTGTCACAAAATATATACACCTTCGATCAACTCCAGCACTCACCCCCTCTTGAGACCGATTCTCAGTACCATACCTTACAGAAAAGCCTTCCTGAGAGATCGTCGCCACAAAGAACATCCTCATCAAAAACCTTCGCTTTCCCACAAATGGTTTTTTTCTGTATGATTCAAGCGGTGGATCCTCGCACCAATTCGCACGACTTTCAAACTTTATGTCAACGCTCGCTCGCAATGCGCCGAAAGTCTTTCTGCACATTGTTCCAATACTCTTTTATTTCTTCTCGCCCTCTTCGCTAGTGCTTCTAGCCGACGGTGGACCGGAACGTCTACTCGACCACTTTCCGGAGGCTGCTTCATCTGGCTGCATGGCATGCCATCAGGAAGTTGAACCAATCCGAGAAATTGGTTCAGAAATGCTGAATCAGATCATGGCGAAGGGAAAAGCCATGGGTGATCCAGCCGGCTGTATCGTGTGCCACAACGGCGACCCAAACGAAACCCAAGATATCGCAATTGCCCACGGGGGTGCAGACTTCTACCCGGACCCGGGCAGTCCCTGGGTCAATGAAAACACCTGCGGAACATGCCATGAAGACCAAGTCAAGGTCCAGTGGCAGAGTCTTATGATGACAGAGGCGGGAAAAATACAGGGCACCTGCTGGTCATTTGGGGCACTTACCGGATACGAACACAAGTACGCAAACTACGCCGTAAAAAACCCAACCGATCGATCCACTCGATTAGGTACAGAAGCGTACAAGGAATACATGGAAGCGCTTGCCAAACTCGAACCAAACGTATTTGTCAATGAACACGAACCACTTCCAGAGGCGCTCGGCTTCGATGAACTCGACAAACTCAACGATGACCCTTCGCTTGCTGCGTTCACATATATACGACAAGAATGCAACCGCTGCCACCACGGTGTCAAAGGCCGTTCATCTCGTGGTGACTTCCGGGGCATGGGGTGCTCGAGCTGTCATGTTCCATATGGCAATGAAGGCCTGTACGAAGGTGCCGATATAAGCATCTCAAAAACTGAGACTGGCCATCCACTGACGCATCAGATTCAGGGCACCCGCGACGCGGATGTGACGATTCATGAAGTGACCTATCACGGCCTTGCTGTCGAGACGTGCACCACCTGTCACAACCGAGGCAAGCGAATTGGTGTCTCATTTCAGGGCCTTATGGAAACGCCATATGCCTCTCCACTGAATGAAAATGCAGAAGACCAGCCTGGCCTCCATACAAAACACTATATCGCGATGGAGCAGGACATCCATTACCAGAAGGGCATGAAATGCCAGGACTGCCACACTTCTATCGATGTGCACGGCGACGGATTTCTCGCAGCCACAAATCTTGCGGCGGTGCAGATTGAATGTTCCGACTGTCATGGCACACCAGATCAATTCCCTTGGGACTTACCACTTGGATTCATGGATGAATTTGACGTTGATGTCGCCTCCGGGTCACCACGTGGTACGACTCCGGACCAACTTCCGCACACGTGGGCTGGTGCGAAATACGATAGCCAAGACGGGTTCCTCCTGACAGCTAGAGGAAACCCTTATGAAAATGTTGTCCGAGATGGAGACGAAGTTGTTGTCCACACCGCTGAAGGAAAAGACCTACGGCTAAAACCCCTCAAGAAACTTGTCGAAGAAAAAGCAATCAGCCAGCGGGGCCTGGTCGCCATGCAGGGTGTTTCGAAACATTTGAGTCGTATGGAGTGCTACACATGCCACGCAAGCTGGGCTCCACAGTGCTTTGGCTGCCATGTGAAAGTTGACTTCAGCCAAAAAGACCTCTGCCCAGAAATTGATTCATCGCGTCAGGGTTTCGATTGGATTGCCGCCGGTCGAAAACATGCGACTGAAGAACACCGTGCTGATTCAGGTGAAGCCGACTACGACCTCATGATTCCTGGCAAGATCAGTGAACTTAGAAGCTATCTACGTTGGGAAGAACCAATGATGGGTGTCAACGGTGAGGGCAGGGTGACACCGCTCGCACCAGGCTGTCAGCCCTCAGTCACAATTATTGGCGCTGACGGTGAACCTATTCTGACAAACCATATCTTCAAAACACCTGCCGGGCTCGAAGGAAGTGGTGACGAAGGTCAGTTGGCAATTGACATGAGCCCTGTCCAGCCACACACCATGACCAAAAACGCACGAACCTGCGAGTCATGCCACGCATCGGACAAGGCACTTGGACTTGGTATCAACGGTCCTCGGAACTGGGATGAAAAACACGTCGTTGATCTTGAAACAACTGATGGCACGATTCTTCCTGAGTCAGCACGAACGCAGATGGGTGCCATTGAGAATCTTGATCACGACTGGTCCCAGATTGTGGACAGAGAAGGGAACCAACTGGCCACGGTGGGTCATCACTGGAAACTCTCCCGTTCATTGAACAAAGATGAGATCACTCGAATTTCACGAGATGGCACCTGCGTTGCCTGTCACAAAGAAATTCCTGAAAGTGACGTCGCCGTCAACCTCCTGCACCACGTCGCCAAATACACCGGCAATCTTCCTGTGTCCTCAAAAGAACATGGCAAACTGGTAAACAAAATTCTTCTCACATCAGCCTGGGGTCAAGTTCTGTTGGCTACCGGAGTCATCGCCGCTGCGATTGGTGGTGGATATTGGGCCTCGACCCGTCGGAAGAAGGTGACTCCATAGCAGTCGACTCCACAGCATTGAAAGCCGAACTGGGTAGTGGAAGCCGAACTTGGTAACGAAGACTGAATTAGGCCTTCGCAAGATTTTTCCGTGCCAGAAGCAGGCCCAATCCAATGAGAATCAGTTGGCTGAGTACGTAACCCATGAGAAGCATCAAAACACCGCTCGTGAAACCATAGCTGTGCAAGCCAATCCCAAGTTGATTTGTTCCAAACCAGCTCCAGGCAGTGATGATATTGCCACCGATTGCGAATAACGCAAAGCCACGTTGTCCGATCCATCGATCCCAGCGGGCGTGTAACACTGCTGCATTCCATAACACGATCATGAGGGCCCCGTTTTCTTTTGGGTCCCATCCCCAGAAGCGGCCCCAGCTGTCGTCAGCCCACAACCCACCAAGCACTGTGCCAATAAAGCTGAAGAAAAGCGCAAAGCACACAACTCCATACGTCATGCGATAGAGCCGGTCCTGTACCCGTGCCACAGTCTTCGCATCAGAGTGTTTTGTTTTGACGTTTCCTACCCACATTCGATGCACAAGAGCGCATGTTCCAAGCAGACCCGCCAGAAACGTTGCCCCATATCCAAGGGTCACCGTGACGACATGCGTAGAAAGCCAGAACTGTGTATCAAGCACTGCCTGAAGCACATGCATGGTGTCACCAGTATCGAGACCGTACGCGACCATCAAGGTTAAGGCTCCAGACAACGCAGCAGCCAAATTCCCGATACCCATACGGAACAGCACTTCCAGAGCCAGGCCTGCAACAACGCATCCCCAACCGATAAAAATTGCTGAAGAATATAAATTCACTACCGGCGGCCGTCCTGTCAGCCAAATCCTGGCACCAATTGCAAAGGTGTGCAGAATCAGTGTTCCAATAAGAAGCCAGGTCACGAACTGATTCAGTGGCTTATGCCAGGCAAGAAAACTGACAAATGACAGCACAATGGCACATAGATACAGCCATCGAGATATTGACGTTGGGTTAAATCCGTTATACCAAGACTCAAAAGCAGTCTTATCGGCTGTCTCTTGGACAATCGGAAAAGGACGAATAGCGTT
>CAJXFK010000151.1 GCA_913052575.1 uncultured Planctomycetaceae bacterium | reverse complement strand
GTTTGGTCTCAGTTGTTGAAGAAGCTCGAGTGCCTGCACGTGAAGCCGGAGTCTTAGTTGAGCTGTCAGTTAAAGAGGGGGACACAGTTCGTCGCGGAGGTGCCATTGCTCGCATTGATGATTCTCAGCCTCGCTTTGAAAAACAGAAGGCGTCTGCTGAGCATGATCAGGCGATTGCGAAAGCAAAAAGTGACGTCGATGTGCGGTATTCAGTGGCTGCTGAAAAAGTTGCGGAAGCAGAAGTTGAAAAGGCAGTGGCGTCGAATCGAAGAATCCCGGGCAGCGTGACCCAAGTAGAGCTAGCAAGGCTCCAGCTCAATCAGAAAAAGAGTGAACTTCAGATTGAACAGGCACAGCTTGAAAGGCAGCTTTCATCACTTGACGCACAGTCGAAAGAGGTGGAAGTTCTCGCGGCTGAAAACCGTATTGGTCGACGGCAGATCGCGTCGCCAATTGATGGCATGATCGTTCAGGTTTATCCACATCTTGGTGAATGGATGCAGCCTGGAGATCCGTTGGCGAGAGTTGTTCGGACTGACAAACTGCGGGTTGAGGGGTATGTAGATTCATCCAAGTATGAGCCGAGTATGGTGCATAACCGCCCGGTAACAGTCTCAGTGATGTTTGCAGACGAGCGCGAAGAATCATTCAAAGGCAGGATTGTCTTTGTGAGTCCACTTGTTGAGCCTGGTGGTGACTTTCGCGTGTGGGCTGAGGTTGAAAACCGGCAGGCAAAAGATTCTGTGGAGTGGCTGCTGCGTGCTGGCCAAACAGCGACAATGACGATTCATTCCACGCAGGCTCCATTGCCGCCTGTCCATCGAACCGTGACAACAGCAGATGCCGAATGAGGTGAACCATGGCGATGGCTGAAGCCTTCCGCTCGAGTACGTCGCGCCCTGTGGGCCTGCGGTACCGTGGTGACTTGGTAACCAATCGTCAGGTGTATCAGGGGCAGGCATGGTATGTGGTCAAAGACCCTATTGGTTTGTCGTACTATCGGTTTCGTCCAGAAGAGTATGCCCTTCTTGAGATGCTTGATGGGGAGGCGAGTCTCGAGGATCTCAAAGATAATTTCGAAGCCCGGTTCCCTCCTCGTCGAATCACCGTGGACGAGGTTTCTCGTTTTGTTTCCACGCTTCATCGCAGTGGGCTTGTTATCGGTGATCGGGCTGGTCAGGGGCCACAACTCAATGAACGGCGACGGCAACGCGTGTGGTCGGAATGGAAAAACTGGCTGCGGAGCATTATGTGCCTGCGTTTTCGTGGCATTGACCCAGACTGGATTCTCAACAAACTCAACCCGTGGTTCGGCTGGCTGTACTCACCTCCTGCACTCATGATTGCTGTTGCATACATATTCACAGCGCTCATGCTCGTGCTGGTGAACTTTGAAACATTTCGCTCAAAGCTTCCTGAGTTTCATCAGTTCTTTGCAAGTGGTAACTGGTTTTATTTGGCAGCAGCACTTGGAATCACGAAGGTGATTCATGAATTTGGCCATGGTCTTTCCTGTAAGTATTACGGTGGTGAGTGTCATGAGATGGGGTTCATGCTGCTGGTCTTTACGCCGTGTCTGTACTGTGACGTGTCAGACAGTTGGATGTTGCCGAGTAAATGGAAGCGGATGATGATCGGTGCAGGTGGGATGTACATCGAGCTTATTCTTGCATCGACGGCAACATTTCTCTGGTGGAATTCACATGAAGGCTTGTTTAACCAGATGTGCCTCAATGTGATGTTTGTATCCAGTGTGTCGACGCTGCTCTTCAATGCCAATCCGCTCATGCGTTTTGACGGGTACTACATTCTCTCTGACATGCTTGAGATTCCGAACTTGAGAACCAAATCAAGCACAAGCCTGAGTCGGCTTGCGAAGAAGTGGTGCCTGGGTGTGAAGTTGCAGGACGATCCGTTTTTGCCCAAAAGGCATCAGGGCTTGTTTGCGCTGTATAGTATTGCCTCGACAATTTATATGTGGGTCCTGATGATCTCGATCTTCATGTTTGTCTGGAATGCCATGAAGCCGTACCGCATGGAGGCCATCGGTCGCATGCTGGCACTTTTTGGTATTTATGGTTTGATTGTTCGTCCGATTACTGGCATCTATAAGTTTCTGAAGGTTCCCGGGAGGAGAGATGAGGTGAAGAGTCTCAACATGACAATTACGGGTGTTGTGGTTGCGTTGATTGCCGCAGCGATCTGCTTCATACCGCTGCCTCAACGAGTCTGGTGTCCAGCAGAGCTGCGACCTCGTGGTGAAGAGACTGTCTATGTCACGGTTGATGGACGTCTTGAAGATATTCTTGTTGAGGCGAATGATCGCGTGGCCGAAGGCGACGAACTTGCCACATTTTCAAATATCGACTTGGAACTCCAGATTGCAGAGCTAGAAGGTCAGGAGTCAGGGTATCGTGCAAGACTTGCCAGCCTTGAGCGAGAACGATTTACAGATTCAGCAGCCGGCATGGAAATTAGGACAGTAGAGGAGTCTCTGAAGAGCGTTGAAGAGCAGCTTGCCAAGAAGCGCAAGTACCAAAGGGAACTCGTACTCAAAGCACCGCGATCGGGGCTGGTGTTGCCAGCAGAGACAGTTGATGAGCGGCCTGACCCGAGTGGGCGATTGCCGGGCTGGTCGGGCAGTGCGCTCGCAAAGAAGAATATCGGCGCGACGTTTGCCGAGGGCACGGTGCTATGCATGGTTGGTGATCCGGATCATTTTGAGGCAGTCATGATTGTCGACCAGAGTGAGGTTGAGTTTGTGCAGAGCGAACAGCGTGTTGACCTGAAGCTTGATGCGTTTCCATTTGAAACTTTTCGAGGTGCTGTAAATGAGATTGCAGAGACTCATATTGAGGTCGGGTCTGAGAGGCTCAGCGTAAAAGCGGGTGGGTCTGTCCCGACGACAACCGATGAGATGGGGCGGGAAGTTCCCATCTCGACAAGTTATGAAGTGCTGATGCAGGTCGATGACGTAGAAAATGTTATGACGCCGGGTATGCGGGGGACCGCGAGAATTGAAGTTGGCAACCGAACGGTTGGTCAGTGGTTGTTGAGACTGTTCTGGCAGACCTTTAATTTCCGGATGTAACTTACGCGTTGTGAATCTTTTGGAGGGGCCGTCTTCGATGCCATATCTTTCCGGCATCACGATCTATCCGGTGAAAAGCCTTGACGGCCTAAGGCTTGCTGAAGCGACGGTATTGCCAAGCGGCGCGATCATGCACGATCGACGATGGCGTCTTATTGATACTGAAGGCAGAGTAGTAAACGCCAAAAGAACGTCCCGTTTTCATTTGGTACGGGCACAATTCGAAGGCATGGATGACGACAGCAACAGGATGTCCCAGTCTCCAATAAGTCATTTCGTGACGCTATGGATGGGCCATGGCTTGGATGAAACGTCGTGCGATTCACAGTCTGCTGAGACGTTCCCCCTAGTTCCAGGATCGGAGGGTCCCTGTGAATGGCTGTCTGACGCATTGAGAGAACATGTTTTTTTAGAGGAGCGAGTGGAGGGCGGTTTTCCTGATGATCGTGATGCCTCAGGTCCTACGGTCATTTCAACTGAGACGCTCAGTGAGGTCGCACGCTGGTTTGGTTGGGACGATGCCGAAGCAAGACGTCGGTTTCGAATGAACCTTGAACTCACAGCTGAACCAGATCAGTTGTCTTCAGATAAAAGTCAGAAATCAGAATTGTTTTATGAACCTTTCTGGGAAGATCGTCTGGCCTGTCCTGTGCAAAAAAAGAATCTAATAGCTTCGTTGAGTGAAGGTGATGAATCACTTGACTATCTTCCTGTGGGTGAGCCCGATGTTTTTTCGTTAGGTGGAAATGAATTCCGACCCGCCGGTGCTTGTCGACGCTGCGTTGTTCCTAGCAGAGACACCCGGACTGGAAAGCAGGTCACACTGTTTCGAGATGTATTTGAGGCCCGTCGATATCGGGGGCTCCGACAGGACGTTGACACACGAGATTGGCAGGACTACTACCGGCTTGGTCTGAATACGTCAGTCTTGCGGTCACATGCTGGTGGCCGGCTCGCCATCGGTGACGAATTGAAACTACGTGAGACTTCTTAGGCTGCGTCTCTGTGTGCACCAAAGTCAAAGACTTCGTTTGCAAAGAGGCTTAGCCTTGGGCCAGATCCAGTGGAAGCCGTATTCGAAGGAGCCGGCATGCTGCTTTCCTGACCAATAGAGGCCCATGCAGCGAGAATGACACGCTGATTTGTTGAGAGATGGTGCAAACTGAATGGTATGTTTAGATCGCTTGTTTTTCCCTCGTTTTGTAACGCCAACCGTACGAACTGCCGTGAGGAGTTGTTTTCAGACAATATCATTGCTGGTTTGTTTGGAAAGGTGATTCGAGCTGGCAGAACTCTTCCTCTTGGTGGTATCGCTGGTGGTATTACTGATGGTGGCATTGCGATTGCATTTGATGCGATTGCATTTGATGCGGTTGCATTTGATGCGGTTGCATTTGAAATGCCTGCCCCAACGTTCGTAACAGTTGTTGTCGTTGTTGGTGGGGAATAGGGTTGTGCGGCTGCATAATTCACACCATAACCCATGTCTTCAAAGGCACCGACTGAGATCACACTGAGTGGATTTGTGCCCGTGAGATCTAATTCACCAGTCAACAGTTCGTTACCAAAAGTTGTCTCGTCCCAATGTACGTAGATTGTTCCAGGTTCACCCTCTTGTTCAAGAGGGACTCCTAAAGGATCTGCGGCAGCACCAAACAGGTCATTGTATTCCCTTACTGCATTAGTCCCGGTGAAGTGTGTGGGTGTTGTGGTGTTGGGAATGACGTTGTTCAGCCATCCTGCCGCATCCCCGAATCCGAGACAATGACCAATCTCATGAGCCATGATGGTCGATAATGCCGGGCTATCGACATCTGCTGGATCAACTCCAATTTCAGCTAGGTAGGGCAGGCCGTTAGCATCAGTACGAAAAAGAAGAGGTCTGGCATTCGCCAGTGTGTTTCCGTCTTGATCAGTATCTCCATCAAGAAGGCCAAGTTGAACATTGATCTGAATGTCGTCAATAGTTCCATATGTTGGGTTAAACACTGAAGGAAGGTTCTCTGTAATCACTGATTGCCACAGATTAGCAGCCAGCCCGGACGCGGTGACGAGGCTTGGTGTGACATTGCTATCAAATACAAAGTCGATCTGAAAATCATCTGGTGGAACATAGTCATTAATAACAACGAGAGAAGTTATTTCAGACGGTGTACCTCCAACTGGATTCACGATGACAGTAAAGTTTTCTGCCCCTTCAATTGACTCCACAGGGTCGCGGAGCGTTTGGACTGAGAAATTCTTAGTTGTCTCACCGGGGAAAAATGTGATCCGCTGAGTCCGTTGCATGAAGTCACTACCGATAATTGCGGTACCGGATTTACTTGTGACAATGACAGACTCGGGGACCGCAGAAACGGCGTCGAGC
>CAJXFK010000150.1 GCA_913052575.1 uncultured Planctomycetaceae bacterium | reverse complement strand
TTCGTCGCCCTAGCGCATGGGTTGACCGCCGTGAGCGAGGTGTTGTGAAGACATTTCTGATTGCACAAAAATGGTTTGCTTACCACGCAAAAAAACAAACATTCTGCTCGGCTGCAGCCTGGGTATCTCTCGGAGGTGACTTTGGTACGAGGGAGTGTCCAAGGATGCCTGAAGGATTTGCAGTTGCCGGGCTGTTGCGCTCGATGCGCATTGAAGCGGCGTCTAAGAATTGGGCTGGTTTGAAAGTCGCCGTCGTTGATACCGCACCGGCAATGTCTCCACAGAAAGCAGCACATGTCTTTCTGGAAGAAGCTGGTGATCCGCAGGTAGCTGATGTTGGTTTCGATGTATTTGGTAAACGCCGAGTGCTCAAGATTGAAGCTGATGAAGTTTCTGCCCCGCCAACAATCTCAGGTCCACAACATGGGGCTGCATGGGTCGCAATTGGTGGAGGCCGAGGAATTACATCGAGGCAGGCGTTTCATCTTGCGGAACGTTTCGGTGTTCGCATGCATCTTGTTGGGACGACACGGCTCCGTAAGGAGCTTTTTCAAGAGGATGGATGGACGCTGGATCAGAAAGATTCACTCAAAAAAACAATTGCAAAACAGGCGTTGTCAAATGGGCAGTCTCCGGCAAAATGCTGGGAGCCCATTGAGCGAAGTATCGAAATTGAAGAAACGCTTCGGAGGTTCAAGCAGGCTGGGCTTCCGGTGGCCTACCACTGTTGTAATGCATCCGATTCACAGGCAATTCAAGCAGTGCTCCAGGAAGTTCGTGAAGCTGATGGCCCGATCGAGGGAATTATTCAGGGGGCTGGTACTTTTGATCGTTCACGCTTTGAGCAGAAGTCGAGGTTATCGCTCGAAAGAACTGTTGAAGCGAAGCTCGATGCAACCTTTGCCCTCCTCAATGCAACACGTGTTGATCCGTTAAAATACTTTATTGCCTCCGGCTCAATTGCGGGCTGCTTCGGTACAAACGGAAACGCTGATTATGCGATGGCATCGAGCATGCAGTGTGGGATGATGGCCTATTGGCGAGCAATTCATCCGAAATTGCGAACCGTTGGTGTGCACTGGCATCCGTGGGATGAGGTGGGGATGATGATGCGGGCGTCAAGTTTTGCTTCTCGCCAGATTATGAAATTGCCGCTGATGTCAGTCGATCAAGGCTTGTTTCATCTTGAGCAAGAATTGACGGCAGGTCTTCCTGATGCACAGGTTGTATTTACAGATGGTAGTTATCAGCGATGGCTCGATTCACTCTTTGCTGCAACAAAACACATTGGATCTGAAGTTGACCCTGCGACTACCAGTCGTCCGGAATCGCTCAGCGAAGTCTATCCGCTTATTGACTCTGTTGACCATCTTGTGGTCGGGCAAGAAGTATTAGCGCATGCTATTTTTGATCCAACGAAAGAGCCATTTCTTGTTGGTCACCGATTTCGCGATCGGCCGCTACTACCCTTTGTGATTTCCCTCGAGATGCTCGCTGAGGCTGCCTGCCTCTGTGAAGGGTCCGGAGAGTTCTACGGGTTTGACAACGTTGAAATTGTTTCAGGCCTGAAATTCGTACATGACCAACCGCAAGCCGTTCGTGTGTCGGTAACAAAACGTGCCGGTGAACTCAGTGCGCAGGTGCTCAGTGATTTCCGAAACAGGAAGGGAGCCGTCCTGCAACGAGACCGACTGCATGTGAAGGGACAGGTTATTTGTAGTGGTACTCAACAAATAGAGACCAGTGCGGTGCGTGACGAAAGCCAGCCGACAGACTGGGCCGATGTTGAATATCCAGCAGAGCGTGAGGAGGTTATCTATCACGGTCCATTATTCCGTCGATTAACCGGTGTCAGAAGAATTGATGGTGTTGGCTGGATGCGTATTGTGGCTGGTCAGGTATCAGAAGTCGCTGGTGATCGAAATCACCGGGGTTGGGTCCTTTCAACTGCTGTCTTGGATGCATGTTTCTTTGGGTGCGGGCTGCTTGAATGGATTGATACACAAAATGTCGTTGCAATTCCAAGCGGCGTACGACGCCTTCGCTTTTTGAAACAGCCAGTGCCTGGTGAGGTGTGTGTACAGCGGATTATCAAAACAGGTCGCGTTGAAGATAAAGCAACATTTGATTTCATTTTGATGAATTCTAAGGGAGAGACCATTCTTTCGGCGGAGGGATTTGAAGCACTTGTGCTTGAAGGTACGGGGGTTATTGCGTCATGACATTTGCATCAAAAACCCATTTGCCTCAGATGCTTCCGGCTGAAGCATATACGTCATGTGATCAATTTAGTCGGGAGAGTACGTCTCTTTTTGAGGATGCCTGGCATTGCGTTGCCCAGACAAACGATGTGAACAAAGAAGGATCTTTTAAAACGCTTCAGCTTCTTGGGCACCCACTCATTTTGTGGCGCACTCAAGGCGAGATCAGATGTTATCTCAATGTTTGTTCTCATCGACATTGCCTGCTCACAGGAAAATCAGATGGCACAATGCCACTCCTGAAGTGCCAGTATCATGGTTGGGAGTACGACAGAGAGGGCGATACGAAACGAATCCCCGATGCCAAGAGTTTTCGTCCACTCGCACCGGGGGTGCTTGGGCTCCGGCGGTACCACGTTGAGTTGGTAGGGCAGTTAGTGTTTGTTTCCCTTGCGACGAAGCCCACTTCTTTAGATGAGCAGCTTGGTGGACAGCGGTCTTACCTTGAAGATCTTTTCTCAGATCGTTGGGCTCCCTTATTAACTGTTGCACAAGAGGTAGACGCGAACTGGAAGGTGCTCGCTGAGAACGTCCTTGAGGGCTATCATCTCGAGGAGGTGCATAAAAATACGTTTAAGAAATTTGCTCCTGCCAAAGCCTGTCATCATGAGCTTTTTGAGCGCGTAACGACGTATACGGAAGAGTCACTCGAAGAGAATAGGCGTATTCAGCAGCAGGCAGATTTCTTTGCTCGACTTATGGACGTCAAGGCAGAGCATGAATATCACCACATATTTTGTTATCCAAACCTCGCGGCATCCCGAATGACACTCTTTAATTGGGTGCAGACAATACTCCCAGTTGCTCCAGGGAAATCTGTGAACTATTGGCAGATATTCCAGTTACGTGGACATTCTCGTACGCCATGGGCTCGTTTTGCTGCA
Source organism: uncultured Planctomycetaceae bacterium (assembly GCA_913052575.1). Lineage (GTDB taxonomy): Bacteria > Planctomycetota > Planctomycetia > Pirellulales > UBA1268 > UBA1268. Next base: position 2,399 of record CAJXFK010000150.1, on the reverse strand, counting down.
GCGATTATTGGGAGACACGGACGAAAGTTCTTCAAAGAGGCGATGCGCGAAGATGGTGTTGTGATGCCTGGGGTTCAGGCTGGAATGGCAGCCGAAGACCAGCCAAGTGGCGGTCTGATTTCAGCTCGAGAGGAACGCATTTTTCACTTTCAACAATTCGTTTTACAAAAAATGAGGCAGTCGGGATCAGGTGTTCGAGAACATGAAGAGACGCCGATTCTTTCATCTTCCTGTGAAGGAGGATGTCATGTTTCAGAGTGACACTCACTTACCACACATTTTGGCCCCAGTACATTATTCTGATCCGGGCTTGCTGGATCGTGAAGTACAAAAGCTCATGCTGCCAGCGTGGCACTGTGTTGGAAATATAGATGATCTGTCGCAGGGGAAAGAGTGCTATCGATTTGATCTGTTTGGAAAAACGTATGAAATCGATGGAGTTCGTCGAAGTATCCGAATGGCAGCAACACCTTCACAGAGTAGAAGTGACCGTCTGTATTTTTCCGGACGCGTGCAAGTTGTCGGCAAGCTTGTTTTTGTCTCACTCAGTAATGCCGGCCAATCGCTACGTGAATTCCTAGGAACGCATTACGACTATATCAGGGATCTGTTTGGTGGTCAGTGGCAGCGATTTCTTGTTGCTCCACAGATAGTAAAAGCGAATTGGAAGGGTCTCGTCGAAAATATTCTCGAGAGTTACCACCTCGAAGAAGTCCATAAAAATACATTCCGTACGTTTCCATCCGCTGATGTTTGTTTCCACGATCTGCATGACACTTGGTCTGGATACACTGAACGCAACGAATCGGAGCATAGTCATCTTCGGGGAGGTGTTGCCACGATAAGCCGCCTTTTGAAGGTGAATCCACATCCCGAATATCGGCACATCATCATCTATCCAAATTGTGTCATTGCTCGAATGGGATTGTTTAATTGGATTCAGACAATACTTCCGATCACCCCTGTCCAATCAATGAATTACTGGCAGTTCTTTTTCCTTCGTGGTGAGAAAAGAAATCCAGTGGCTTGGGCAACCTCTGAGCTACTTAAGAATTGGGGCCGACGTTTTTTCATGAAGGCGCTCGAAGAAGATAATCAAGTTCTTGAGGGTGTACAGGCTGGCTTGCAATCTGTGTCACATCCTAAAGGTGGATTGATTTCAGCAAGAGAAGAACGAATTTTTCACTTTCAGCGGCACGCGGCTGAGCAAACTGGGGTGGTCCCGGTGACATACGCGACTGGCCGTGACTCAGCCATGAAATGGAGCGAAACATGTTAAATCTTGAAGGGCGTGTGGCCCTTGTTACTGGAAGTTCACGAGGCATTGGTCGTGCCTGTGCAATACGGCTTGCTGAGGCGGGCGCTGATGTGGTGACAAACTATGTCACATCACGATCAGCTGCAGAAGATACCGCTCTAGAAATCTGTGCGCGTGGCAGGAGAGCTTGGATTGTGAAAGCCGACGTGTCAGAAGAAGAAGATATTCAGTCGATGGTGGACTTCATTGGTGAAAAAGTTGGTCGGCTTGACGTCATAGTGAGCAATGCGGCAAGCGGCGGTTTCAGGCCGCTGTTGGAGTCAAGTTCACGTCATTTTGAAGCAACGATGAACCTTAATGTCATGGCGATTGTGCACCTCGTCAAAGCGGCAATGCCACTTCTTGAGCGATCAGAGGGTCGGGCGAAAGTCATCGCACTATCCAGCCATGGTTCGCAGATTGCACTTCCTAGTTATGGCCTTGTCGGCACAAGTAAAGCAGCTGTGGAAAGCATAGCCAGGCACCTTGCCTTGGAGATCGGTGATCGAGGCGTCAATGTAAATGTTGTAAAGAGTGGACTCGTTGAGACAGATTCCACAAAGCGTTTTCCTGATGCTGAACGAATGTTTGCTGAGAGACAAGCAAAAACAATGACGGGCGGTCGGGATCTCACTGCTGATGATGTCGCTAACGCTGTTGCTTTTTTAGCGAGCCCAATGGCAGACATGGTGCAGGGTGAGGTTCTCACTGTTGATGGTGGTGCGGCTGTGCATGTCTAAGTACTGAAGAAAAAGAAAGATTTGTTATGGAATCGGTAGGTCATGATCATTCAAAGAAGAGCCCAATGACTGTCAAGGAATTCGCTTGGCGGGTAGCCGGCCCACGTGATTTTTTTATTAATCTCGTGGTGAACGCAACGATACCGTTCTGGGTTTTCAAAGGTATGGATCTGGTTCCTTTGACAGGGTCACACTCTGTAGCATCTGTAGTCCTTCCAATGAGTTTTCTTCTCTGCACGCTGACAACTTTTTTTGGCTGGTTCAATGCAGTGAAAGAAAGACGTTCTGGTCTGGTTGAGCCTGCTTTCGTTGAAGGAACAAGATGGGCAGGTCAGGCATGGATGAATGGGTTCACGGTAGGG
>CAJXFK010000149.1 GCA_913052575.1 uncultured Planctomycetaceae bacterium | reverse complement strand
GGAACTGTCCTAAAGAGGTACGACAACGCATTGAAGACAAACAAAGAACAGCAGCAAAAATTAAACAGCAGTGAAAATTGTCGGGAATCCTGAGCACAACGGCCATGTTCATGTTGTACCCAAGAACAAAGAATTCGACCGAACCATCTCTCGAAAAAACATACAGTACGCCCGCTGGAGCAGACTCTCTTGCGGAAATTTTGATGAGAAGCAGGAGCAGTCCATTGATCTACTGCTAATAAGCCACGACCAAAAACTATTCACACTTCCTGTGAATTTGGAGGTTCAAAACTTGGTCCCGTTGGCGTATCTTCCTGATCATCGAATTGATTCGGAAGTCTTCGCTTCTGATTTTGTGATTGCATGTGATGACCTTTTATTTCGCCAGTCACATCAAGATCACGAGAAATAGTCGACCACTGCCGTCGTAACTCAGAGAGACTTTTTCCAACTCGTAGACCCACTTCGGGCAGTTGCTTCCCGAAGAGCATTACAGCTATGACACCGATTACTACTAACTCAAGCGGACCAAGGCCAAACATATTTTTACCGGTGGGTGTGTAGCCTGATGACTAATTAATTTAACCACAGAATCGAGGGGCATCGCCCAACAAGCATTTCTGAAAAATCGTTTCGTCTCTTCTCAATCTTGATTATTCGTTGTGTCTGGATTCTGCCCTGCCGATTGACTAATTCTGTCTTCCTCAGAGGAGTTAATCCCTCGTTTAAACTCAACAATGCCCTCACCAAGAGATCGCATAACCCGTGGCAAACGAGTGCCGAACAGCAAGAGCACAATACCAGCGACAATGATTAATTCCATTGGTCCAAGGCCAAAGCCAAACATAGAAGGACACCTTTCCTGTTCTGCCGAATACTACACACATCAATCTGTAGTTTTTGACGTAGAACGAGCGGCAAAAGAACTCAGAGATTAAATGACTAATCAGTCATTAATGATAACTTACGGAATGGTGAGGTCAAATTGTTTCCTACCCCACGATACAACCTTCGCTAAGGCACTGACACCGCCAACGAGCTATTAATCCGGCAACTTCGGTGCAAATACCGTTACGTATCGCACAGACTTAAATGCCACTGGTGTAATTAGGAATGACACACAAAAAGCCCCCACCGTAACGGTCACGGTGGGGGCACGCACGAGTTTTCATATTGAGCCAAGCAATTTGACTCAGAGTACTATTTGAATGCCTTAGAAGTTCGCATCGGCACCCGTATCAACATCACCAACCATATGAAGGTGATCGTGATCAATGTAGACAACTTCCTGAGTATCCTCATCAATCAGTGTATGTGGAACTGGCCAACCAACTCGCTTTACCTCTTGGAAGTAGACGGTGCATTTATAGTGGGCGTGATGCAATTGGGCAGGCCCAACAAGCGGATAATGTCTTGGCGGATCCACGTAGTCTGAGATTTTATGCTTCGTAATCCGAACATTGTTTCGCTGAGTCTCAAACAAGAACGGCCACGGACCTTGAACTGGCCTTGCTTTTTCTAAGGCTCTCATAACTTCGTCGTCACTCGGTTCATCAAGAGCCTCACAGGGGCCACCTGGTGCAATCGGACCAAGAACCGGTGCCCGCTCGTAGCGTTCATAGTTCCAGAATTTGTCCTCTTTAGATTTCTGAATTCCAACCGGGACTGGAACAGGAATCGCGAGTGGACCAAGATTCGGGCCCTGCGCAGTAAGCCAAAAACAACCCGTCTGGGTTATACAAGCCGGTGCTAGAAAAAGCACTATTGCCGTCAACTTCAATAATCGTTTCATCAAATTGTCCTCGTGCGTAATGTGATCAAGACATCACTATCGAATGTATCGACTTTGAGTGCCGGGTAACTTGCGTCCTCTTTTCGGATTTTCCTAATTCCGCAGAATTGCCTGAAACACAAAGACCCGCCCGAGCGTGAACCCGGGCGGGTCTTTTGGAAGTGCACTTTTAAGGGTGCGAAATGAACTCATCAACCGTACTCAACACACAGCAAACAACACCTTATCGGTGATGACTGTGAGCGTGCCGCTCATCAAAATCGACATACCACCAACCATCATCCCACTCGAGTGAAACCCGACGCCAGCCGAGCGGGACCTGAGGATACGGATAGAACGGACCAATGTATGGCCACGCCGCCGGTGAATACTGAGTCGGATACTGCAGGGCTGCATAATTTGGAGAAGAAGCGTAGCTCGGCCAAGCATAGTTTGGCACATTCGGACCATCACCCCGCATCGGAATTGGGGGTGCTCCTACACCGACAGGTCCCATGGGTCGCGGTGCACCGGCCGCCATCCCTGGCATGGGCACGGCAGGGGGTTGCCCACCGGCCTGTGCTGGCACCTGAGTTGGCACTTGAGCTGGCACTTGAACTGGCACTTGAGCCGAACCCTCATAAAACTGCATTGAACCTGGAACGACCTGCTCCCCACCAATCATTTCTTGACGAGACATTGAACGCATGCCTACAGGCTGGATCGGAGCAGAGGACGACATCCGAATCGGACGAGGCGTTTCTGCCATCCGGGCTGGGACTCTCACAGCCGGCCCTACTGGCTGAGCCGCAGCACCATCCGCCCAGGCGACCTGCCTTGCCGAACGAGGAGGATACTCTGCATTTTGTAACTCACGGGCAGGTTTGGACTGCTGGCGAGGCTGCCGCACACCGGCATCACTCCAGGCACGCTGCGGTAACGCCAAATTTGACTGACTCCCAGACGACCGTGAAGCCACAACGAGCCTGTTCACAACCCGCTCAACACCGGTTGTTGACTCAGCCAAACCAACCGCTGCCGCAATATTCTTGGCATCTGATACCTCACCCTCGAGCCAAATAGTTCCCTGCTTGGCACGAACTTTGACTCGATATCCATCGAGTGCGCCCGAATCGCGAAGACGGACCGCAACGTTTTTAGCGATATCTTCGGCATGAACAATCCCTGAAAAGCTAGTGACAAAGACTGCCACGACGAGACAGGTGAATTTTCTAATCGACATTATGAAGCCTCCTTGCAAATTAAAGTCGGTACAGCCGCAGCACTTTGAAGCTATCCGACAACACTTCCATGAAGTTTGTTTCGGCAACGGATGACACCAGAAAGGAGCTTTTTTCCGATTCTAGGGAAAAAACACCACAGGCACCCAGAGACTAGGCAAGCGACTAGGCAAGAGACGGAAAACAGCGAGGAGCGGCAAGAGCAGCCACTCAATCATACTGACGTTTTGGGAGTTCGATGATAACAATCATTGTCATCAGCGTGAGCGTTACTGCGCTCGTTGTTGCTATTCCTGGTCCGAGCTGTAACGAAATGCCGCATACAGTGCCCATGAGCCCAAGGGCCGCAAGGCACGTCCACTGTCCAGTCCGCTCATACGGTGTGCCTTGCGTAAAACGAGTTGCACCAGCTACAAGAAGACCAACCAACTGCAGCAGGCCAACGAGACAGAACAGGGGATTCGTAGCCGTTACCGCAAAACATAGGGGCATTTCGAGACCTCATACGAACTATTCAAAACTTTTGTGAGACCCTACCTACCTTGGCTACTCAGCACCATAGCAAGTCATACCCATGAACACCTTCGTTTGAACTAATTTGCAACAACTTCTTTGAGCTTATTCTCGAGGTCTGTCACCAGAATGTTCCTTTCGACAACGATACCCTCTTTATCTATAAGAAGCATTGTTGGAAGTGTAAGCACACCAAGATCCTCAGCTAAACGGCCGTCGAGTCCTCCGGGCTCAAACAGCTGTGGCCAATTCAATGGCTTCTTCGCGAGAAACTGCTGCAGTGCTGACTTGTTTTCATCGAGAGCAATACCCACAACTACAATATCCCGCTGATACTTTTCCTGAAGTTCACGAATGCGGGCGATATCAACCTTGCATGGCTCACACCACGTTGCCCAATAATGAACCAAGACAGGCTTCCCCTTAAATTGTTGAAGTGAAATTTTTTGCCCATCGATTGTTGTGCCACTGAGGTTCAGTGGTTGGCCCACTGCCTTCAACCGGCGAAGCGCTCCACTGGCTTTGCGAGCTGACGCTGAAGACGGGAAGTTATTAACTATCTGTTGATAACGCTGTATCGCAGATTCTTCCTTACCAGAAAATTCATCCGCAATGCTGATCTGGAGACTCGCCTCTGCTGCGTCTTGCGCCTCCGGATATACCTCTACAAATGCAGTTAATTCTTCAAGCCAGGCTGCCTGTACTTTCTCAATATCAGCATCTTTGTCTTGCATTCTGGTTGCATACCTTGCAGACGCCAGACGAAAAGCCAGGAATGACTTTAACGGCTCATCTGCTGGCAATTTTTCCGAAAGCTCTTCTAACTCACCGAGAGCATTGGGCATGGTTCCTTCCTGGGCGGCAGCAGCAAGTGTCTCAGCCAACTGCCGCAACCAGAATTCTTTTTCATCTCCCTCAGCACGCTTGGACACATCATCGAGAATCCTGACTTGCTTCGTAATCAGTTCCGCAAGATCAGCACGCTCTGCTTTCTGCATCTCCTGTTCAATAATCCGTAACTGCTCTAGAAATGGCTGCAAGGTTTCAGACTCAGTTCCTGCCTGCAAGGCGGCACTATCCATTCTGGGAGAAAAAATAGACAGCGATTCTGTCACCGTCCCACTACCGGAGGACAATTGAGGAAGAGCGAGTGGACGCCAGACCGAACCAAAGCGGACAAGTGATCCAACAAAGATTTGACCTCCTCCTCCTCCGGCCACCTCGGTAAGAGCAACGACATTATCATACGCCGTTATGTCGGCAGTTGCACCATCTGGCGACTTTGGAATAACGCCCGGCAAGCCTGCCAACATAGCTGTCCATTGCGTCTGAAGAGTCACCTCTTTTTGCTCCCGAGAAAGCGCCTCAAAAAGCTTTTTTGCATCTGTTACCTGAGTACTCACCTGAGCAAACAGTTCTTCGGAGAAGCCGACTCCTTCAAGCTCGGCCGAAGACGGAAGCAGTCGATTAAAAATTGCTGGTTCACGATTGGCCAAGGCTCTTACGATTTCTGCTGTAGCTTCTTCAGGAGACAGAACCTTCCATTCATCAATGGCACCATCTTCATTCGCGTCAATGCCCCAACGCGATCCCGCAACACCAAACCAGCGGCACTGGTCTGGTTTTGTATTGTGATCAGTGTCAATATCCCGGTACACCTCAAGCCCATCTTTGCAATAACTCCATTGGTCAACAACACGATTACCATTGGTGTCTGCAAAACGTCGCAGCAAAATCCCTTCAGCAGAACGAACGACCCATGACGTCATGCCATTCGTTTTCTCCATAGCAAGCGTCGCCACTTTGGCTTCCTGCTCGCTGGGAATGTCATACTCGACAAACTGCTTCGGCTTCAGACCAAGAGCATATTCAACACTCGGCTGCGCGGCGCACATGAATTCTGAGGCACCGAGAATGAGGCAACAGACGATAGCAACACGGCCAATCGAGAATCGAATACGACAACTAGACGCACAGTAACCAGCCATGGGATTAAGACTCCTTATTTTGAGCATGAGCAGAACTTCCAACTGGAGCCTACCTTGTGACGGGGATTGCCGTCAGCGCCGACTTTGAGGTGGCCTCGGCAGCGTAGAAATTGACGACCGGTTGCAATCGCACATCTCGGCAGGTTAGCTTTCAACGAGAAATCTTTGATAATTGCTGCGCGCGTAGCTC
>CAJXFK010000148.1 GCA_913052575.1 uncultured Planctomycetaceae bacterium | reverse complement strand
TGGAGTGAAAATGGATTTCTCTCGTATGATTTTGAGTTCTTTAAGAGATGAATATCTTCACGTTCCCTGCCGGTCGCATCCGGCTAGTCGCTGCTTCAACGGTCGCTCGAGATTCCTGTCTGCGTATATTTTTTGGCAGCTGATCTTTAAAATAAAAATACTTCACAAGCAGTTTTCCTGAAGATGCAGTAGCGGCCTACTGTGTCACTTGCCTTGGTGCAACTGTAGCCGAGTCATAAACGAAGTGAAGGTTTCTCATTATGAAAATGAAGAATCGCGCAATTCTACTGCTTACTCTCGAATGGGTCCGCCGAGCCGATGCGGTAAAGGTGAGACTTTGTGCGAATAACAAGATCGTTACCAATAACGGCTGGTGATGCCATACACCCGCTATCAAGATTGTTTTCAGAGATCACTTCAAAGGACTCCGGGTTTGCTTGAAATACAACGCAGCTACCATCTTCATCACATGCATAGAGGCGTTTCCCTGAACTCACAAGCGATGCAGAGTACCTTCCACTGTATCGCTGGCTCCAGCGAACATCGCCTGTTTCGATGTCCAGACAGCTAAAAATACCAGTATCACTTACCATGTAGATTTGATCCGCGACAACAGACTGGCTTGGGCGAGTAGGAGCTGATTTCCCAAACTTCCAAACAACCTGTGAATCAGTGATATCCCCTCGTCCAACGGGGCGTACTGCCAATAAGCGATCGCCTTTGGCAGTGCAAAGAATTACGAGTCCATGGCTGTAAAGCGGTCGTGCTGCGGCATTGAAACCACCGTGGTACACCGTCCAAAGCTCCGTGCCAGTGTGCGGATCATACGCAACGGTAGCAATTGCTGCTGGGCTAATAAGCTGTGTTTGGTTGTTGTGAGTAATGATCGTTGGGGTAGAGTACGCTTTTTTGAAGTCACCATCTTCAGATCCATAATTAATGGATCGATCTGTTCGCCAGATGGTTTGCCCAGTCTTTGCATCAAGGCCGACGAGGTATTGCTGGTCGAATCCATCGAACGTCAGAAATATTATGCCGTCGAAAAATATTGGTGATGATCCTGGACCCCTATGGTGATCACACGGCAAGTCTTGACGCGTCCACAGAAATTTTTCTGTTTCTAAGTCAAGACAGGCGGTTCCAGCACTTCCGTAATGAACCCAGAGACAACCATCCGCCACGACGGGTGTTGGGCTTGCATAGCTATTAAACGGGTGACAAAACATGGGGTTGTCGATTTCAAAGACAATGAGTTCCTTTCGAATACGCCCCGTTTTTGTATCAATTGCAAGAAGTGAAAGTCTGCGTCCGTCCTCAGTGGCATTTGAAAGCCAAACGGTATTTTCTGAAATGACGGGACTCGACCATGCTTTACCAGAGACAGGTGTTTTCCAGCAGATATTCGTTGTTTCATCCCATCGAATTGGAAGTTGCTGTGATCGTGATTTGCCATTGGCCGTCGGACCGCGAAATTGATTCCAAGAAGGGGGCTGTGTTTCGTGTGCACAAACTTCTTTTACACCAAGACTCGATAGAGCCAAAGTTGTAGGTAATAGAATTGAAGCTACACATGCAGAGGATTTGAAAAGCATTGGTAAATTGATTTTCTTGGTTTAATTACGACCGGTGTCTTGAGGAAAAGATTGGCCGGGTATTGATTGAGTCGAAATTTCATGATCGCTGTCAAAGAATTGGTTTTCGATGAAAAGCCTAATTCGGCTAGCGAGTTCCTTCGATTGAAGGCGACCATGGCCACCACCTTCAATTGCAATGAGTCTGGTCGAGACACCGGCGTCTTGAAGTGACTTATGGAGTTGAGAAGACTGGTCAAAAGGCACCAGTTTGTCGTTTGTGCCATGAATTATCAAAAAAGGTGGGTCATCTTTTGAGCAATAGTGAATTGGTGAAGCTGCCATAGCAACTTCTTTTTGCTCAAGAAGCGGACCACCAAGTAGCAGTGATTCTGGGGAGTCCGGATTATTATGAAACCCACCCATGCTTGTGAGATTCGTTGGACCAAAAAAATCAATGACGCCGCATACGCGACTGCTGCTATTAACTGACGTGCCGATCTTTCCTTCAAGGGTTAGGACATCACCAGATGTTCCAAGCATGGCAACAAGGTGTCCCCCTGCTGAGGTTCCAACAGCGATTATTTTTGCTGGATCAGCATGATATGTTTTTGCATTCGCCCGAAGCCAACGAATGGCTGCCTTGCAATCGTAGATTTGAGCAGGCCATGTAGCTTCGTCTGTAAGTCGATACCCAATCGACACTCCAAGATACTTTCCAGTACTGACAAGAGGGGCTAAAAACTGAAGGCCACTGCGGCGACTGCCTTTTCTCCACCCACCGCCATGAATAAACGCTATGACTGGGAGGGGGTCATCACTCATTCGAGTATTGGGAAGAAAAAGATCTACCTGTTGTCGGGGATTGTCGGTGTCTGAGTAAGAGACGTTCTTGATAATTTTTATTTTTTGAGCATCAGAGTGTTCAAGTTGATCATTCTGAACGTCAGGAGAATCTGCCGACTGTATCTCTTTCGGATTAGTGAGAACGATTCCCGAGTAAAAAAGAATCAAGCAGATCAAATCATATCGCAGTAGAGGGAATTTCATGGCTGTTTCTCCGTTTTTATCATCGTCCGTAATTCGCTATCCATCATGTATTCGTTTCACCTTGAAGCTACGAAACTCCACCGGATCATTATGGCCCGCGAGACCGATATAGCCATCTTTCCGGTCAAGTCCTCCAGGCACATGGTCCATTTTGCTGCGATCAAGAGTGTCAAGTTGTAGGTCAAGAATACATGTGCCATTGAGTTTCACGATTATTCTTTGGTTTTGAATAACGATTTCTTCAAAGTTCCATTCACCCGTTGGTCTCAAATAGCCTTGCTTGGCACCAACACAAAAATAAAGGCTGCCGTGATGCTGGTAGTCTTTGAGTTCTGGCTTGCCTGCAGATGTCATTCTGGTGTTATAGCCTGCATCATCAATAACCTGAATTTCCATGCCATCATGGGCACTGTGCCCACCATCTGGAACTCGTAATGCGATTCCATTATTGCCTGCGGTTGGAAGTTTGAACTCAATACGGACGATTGCATCACCGAAGATTTCTTTTGTAAGAAGATCTCCACCCATGCCAGGCTTGCATGTGATGCTGCCCTTATGAATTTCATAGCTGTCAGTTGCTCCTTGCCAGTTTGACAAGTTCTGGCCATTATTAAGCTCTATGAAACCGTTGTTGTTTTGTGATCGCAGGTAATCATCGGCTTCATCCGGTGAAATTTCCCGTATGAAAATATTTCGCCATCGGATTTCACTGCCGTGTGTTTGTAATTGAATTGGACCCCTAGGTGGTACGGGGTCAACAAGGAAACCATTTGCTTGACTTCCCTCACCTTTGTTTTTTCGGTGAGCAAAAAAATTATCCATGACAGCATTTTGGACAACAGTTTTTCCGTTCAGCTCAACGGTTACTCGTTCACCAATCATCTTAATCCTGAAATGGTTCCATTCGCCGAAAGGACGATCCATTAAAGCAAGGGGGTATTTACCTTCTTCTCGTTTGTTGTTCCAGAGTCCACCAGACCCTTGATCGGCACCTAACTTGAATTTTTTTTCTTCAGTTGAATCCCATATCTGGACTTGTGGGATGCCGCGAAGATAGATTCCACTGTCACCAAGGGGCTTCATGGTATAGTCGACTAAGAGTTCGAAGTCCCCGTATTCTTTGTCAGTCGTAAGGTAGAGTCCTTTCCCGTCATTCACGATTTCATTGTCTACAACTCGCCAGTGGGCATTGATGTGATCACCCACATCAATGCCTTTCTTGTTGAGAATCCCTCCGGCAATTGATTTTTTTTTGTAGGCAACTTGCTCCGCTGGTTGCATGTCCTTGAAGTCATTCGGGTCTTGTGTGGACCAGCCATACCAGCCGCTTAAATCCTTGCCGTTAAACAAAGAAACAAAACCCTGAGGGGGCACGTTTTTTTGCGGCGGCCTTGCAACGGGATCCTCATCGTTTGGGTTTTTGTTGACAGAGACTTGCAAAGTATTTTCTGGCCGTAAAGTTTTGATTCGTTGAGTTCTGCGTTGTCTCATATTGAATAATGGACCAGTGTTGAATAATGGGCCAGCGGCCAAATTTTTAGTTTCGTCCAGTGCACATGTCACAAGGAGAAGAGTGAGAAGAATTCGGGTCATGGTAGCCCTGTTCCTAAATAAGTGTTTTGGTGGCATCTTCTGTACGTATTTCGCCCAGCGTATTATTGGTGGTACGAGATTTCTTCATGGTTGGTCAGGTGTCCGTTAGACGTCACCTGGTTCCATGTCAAAATATTGGACTGCGTTACGATAGCTTATACGACAGACCATATCTTTCATTGCTGCTACATCGTTTGGTAGTAATCCTTGCTCAATATCATTTCCGATAATGCTGCACAGAAGTCGACGGAAATATTCATGCCTTGGGTACGATAGAAAGCTCCGTGAATCGGTAAGCATTCCAACAAAATTGGTCAATAGACCAATTTGAGAGAGGGTGTTGATCTGCCAACGCATGCCATCAAGTTGATCAAGGAACCACCAGCCACTGCCGAACTGTATCTTGCCAGCAATACCATCCCCTTGGAAGTTTCCACAAGCAGCGGCAATGGCATAATTATCTGAAGGGTTGAGGTTGTAAAGAACTGTCTTTGGTAGGGAATGTCGTTTGTCTAATTCATCCAGGTATCCGATAAGCATTTCCATTTGTGGCAAATCACCAATGGAATCATAGCCAGCATCAGGTCCGAGTTGCTGAAGTCCACGACTGTTTGTATTTCGGAATGCACCGAGGTGGAGTTGCTTTGTCCACTTTTTTTGTGCGTCAATTTCACCGAAGTAGACCATCATGTAGCCACGATAGGCCTGAAGTTCTTCATCAGAGACGGCGTCTCCTTTAGTGGCAGCGTCGTAGACTTTTTTTGCCTGATCTTTTGTGCCACCCCTACCGAAGCATTGGGCGAGACCATGATCTGAAAGGCGGCTTCCAAGGCCATGAAAAAAGTTGTGGCGGCTCACGATCGCTTTCAAAAATGCATCAAAATCTTTGCATGAAAAACCAACAATTTGTTCGAGTTGTTTGATCCAGTCCTGAAAGACCTCTGGTTGGTTTACCGCAAGTGCTTTGTCGGGACGGAAAGCTGGGTACACCCTAGTTTCTAGTGTGCTGTTTGCGATCTTTACATGATGAGCAAGGCTGTCGCATGGATCGTCTGTTGTTCCGATAGCTGCGACTCGAAAACGCTTCAATAATAATTGAGCTGAGATTTTTTTCAGCTGTACATTCGCGTTTTCCCAAATACGTTGAGCGGTTGAAGAATCAAGAACGTCATGAATACCGAACACTCGCGACAGCTCGAGGTGGCTCCAGTGCCATAATGGATTCCGTAAGAGCTTGGGCATCGTCTCAGCAAACGCACAGAATTTTTCAAAATCTGTTGCATTTCCGGTAATGTACTTTTCCTGAACGCCAGCAGCACGCAGAGCTCGCCATTTGTAGTGGTCCCCACGAAGCCAAATATCTGTAAGGTTTGTCCACTGTTTATCTCCGGCAATTTCTTCTGGAGAAAGGTGGCAATGGTAGTCGTAAATGGGCTCGTTACCTGCGGCTGCGTAGAGCTCTTTTGCAGCATCAGTTGAGAGAAGAAAGTCAGGGTTTGTTACGGGGTTTGTGTGTCGCACGGGATATCAAAGAGGTATGGGTGTTATTCGGTTTTATCGTTTCGCCCGACTGGTCGGTTTTGTGTTCCCTTCTTATTGTGAAGACTGTCGCCAAGGGTTTTACGGTACCGGTCAGCAAGAGCACTTAGTTTTTCAATGATTTCGGGATAATCA
>CAJXFK010000147.1 GCA_913052575.1 uncultured Planctomycetaceae bacterium | reverse complement strand
CGTGGCGAAGCGACCGTCACTGAGTCGCACAAAGATTTTTGTGCGAACACCGCATTCCGTTGGGACATCTACTCTAAGCAACCAAGGGTGGCTAAAAACGTAGAAGACAGACTTCACTTGATTGATAATCTGTACTTCCGAGCAGTGCGTAATGACATAAAATTACCGCATAAAATAAATCTTGGTGTTGTGAGTTCGACAGTCCAAGGGCCACTTTACGAGGTGCTACTCGCAGCGCTATCTCAAGATACATTACCCCTTGCAGAAATTCTCAGACATCCACAACTTACTGAGAACGCGCCTGCTGACATCATTCGTGCCGTCGATGCTGGTGTGGCAATGGGTCTTTTCGAAGTTACTGCCGGCACCGTTCCACCACCACCAGAAAATATACCTGAGCAGCCTCTCATCTCCTTGCCCTTCAATCAGCTCACGCTCAAGAACGAACAATTTAGTGGGCGTCCTGTATCGCTTGCCTGCGTGGCAACAGGCACAGGATACTCGCTTAGCGACTTCGATGCCGCAATACTCTACGAACTAAGTGAAGCTGGTAAAAATGGCTTAGCGGATCGAGTACTTGCACAACTATCAAAAAGTGAGCGTTCAATTCAAAAAGATGGAAAGCCTATTACAGATGATAAAATTCGTCGAGAAGTAGTAGAGCAAGCCTGTGCACAATTTTTATCCCAGGCGGTACCGCAGCTTTATCGACTTGGGATCCTTGAATCCGGACCTTCGTCATAATGCTGATTACATTATCTTCTCGACTACCGACTTAAGACGACGGCCGAATGGGCACTATCGGCGGTGGCGCCTGGGAAGTAGATGGCTGGATAACATTCGGTATAGGAGCACTCGTAGTAGGAAGACCGGTTGGAGCAGTTCCTAAGGGCTGGGGCCCTCCCGGGACACCAGACTTTGCATTAAGATCCATAACAAGTTGCTGTACTTCAGGTCGGATGGTGATCCCGTTGCTATTGAACACGTCACTTGGACTCACGCCATAACGACCGTAGAGAGCACCGTCTGCATTATGATCGACAGATAAATCAGCACCTCCCAAAGAAACACCGAGGAAAAGACCTCTACTTCTAGCATAAGAATAAATCTCCGCGCCTAAGCGGGCATCTGTTGCGGCATTTGCCTGGCGGCCAACAGGACCTACTGCTACTGAAGCGTCTGCCCCTAAGGTTACTTTTTGTCCGCTAAGAATATTCGTGAGGCTCTGTGGCGTCTTGAACACCAATACGATGTCAGCGGCCTGAACACCTGCTTGAAAACCAATACTACCACCACCCATGGTTACCATCACCGGCGGACTCCATGACTGATCTGCATTTCGAACATGGAGTACTCCCTTTCCATAATTCACACCTAGTATAAACCCCCCCTTCACCATATTTGGAAAGATGGCAACACCTGAAGATGACTGCAGCATAGCCGGCGGAATGGCTTCAATTTGCAGATTAAAGAATTGGTCTAGAACCTGCCTCGCAGCTACCACTGTCTGAACTTCAGGACCTGCAACTACCGGTGCCGTTTGTCCGTACAAATGAGTAGCAAGGATGAGTACGGAGACACTCGAAAACAAAAATCGACAACCTTGATGATTCAAGATCCAGTTGATAACAGCACGGGTGTTCATCGATTTATTCCCTTTTAAGACGACCGTTCAATGCTAGGGAAAATAAACCAAAATGCAGACATGAGTCGACGCCAATTTGGGTACGAAAAGTAGTACCAAGAATGATCCAGACACTATTCGGACTGTTTTGCAACTCGAAAAACTTCGTCCAGTGTCGTCGTGCCACTTAAGACTTTATCAAGACCATCCTCAAACATGACCCGCATTCCTCCTGCCACGGCTGCCCGACGAATGTCTTGGGTCGCAGCGCCTTGGAATGCAAGTTCGCGAATTTTATTATTCAAAACCATTAATTCAAAAATACCCATTCGTCCCTTGTAGCCTCGCTTTTGACACTTTGCACAGCCACGACCTTTCATGAAGTTTGCGTTTGCTAGCTGCTCCTTCGTAAAACCAGCAGACTGAATTTCACTTTCCAGAGGCTCGTGGGGCTGCTTGCAATTCGAGCAATTTACCCGGACTAGTCGCTGCGCTAGGACAGCAACAACACTTGAAGCCACAAGGTAGGCAGGAACACCCATATCAATCATACGAGTAACAGCACTTGGTGCGTCATTCGTGTGCAACGTACTAAAAACTAAATGCCCCGTAAGGGATGCCTGAATACCCATCTGGGCTGTCTCTGTATCTC
The DNA here is from genome assembly GCA_913052575.1 of uncultured Planctomycetaceae bacterium. Classification (GTDB taxonomy): domain Bacteria; phylum Planctomycetota; class Planctomycetia; order Pirellulales; family UBA1268; genus UBA1268. The sequence continues at coordinate 3,613 of CAJXFK010000147.1, read as the reverse complement.
GCATCTCGCCGACAAGAATTACATTGGGCGCCTGACGTAACATTGCCCGAATTACCCGAGCAAAATCGAGTCCTATTTTATGCTTCACTTCAACCTGATTGATACCACTTAGGTAGTACTCAACAGGATCTTCGGCGGTAATGATTTTCGTATCTGGCCGATTAAGTTCATTTAAAGAAGCATAGAGCGTTGTCGTTTTCCCAGAACCGGTTGGCCCAGTGACAAGCATAATCCCATTGGGTCGTCGAATAAGATTTTTAAAAATCCGAAAGTCAGCCTCGGACAAGCCTAACTGTCGAATGCCAACCTTAATATTGTCTTTGTCAAGCAAACGCATGACCACGGACTGTCCGTGGTTTGTTGGAAGCACGCTCACCCGTAAATCATAATCTTTCCCGTCCTTCGTGGTAATTTTAATGCGACCATCTTGTGGGCGTCGACGCTCAGCAATATCAAGACGAGCAAGAATTTTAATTCGAGACAGTATTGCCCCCAGCAACCTCCGCGGAGCACTGTCGCGAACAACGAGCCGACCGTCAATTCTATACCGGACACGAATCTCACCCTCAAAAGGCTCGATATGAATGTCGCTCGCCTTGAGGGCCACCGCCTCAGTAATGATAAGATTCACGAGTTTGACAACCGGTGCAGACGATTCATCCTCATCTTCTTTAAGTGCTGCTTCTTGCTCAACCGTTGTTTCTGTAAAGTCAATTTCCGTGTCAGTAAATTCCTGAGTAAGCATGGAGTCGGCACTTTCTCCATCTCCAGCACCATAATATTTATTAATGCTTTCAATAATCTGATCTCTCATCGCGATCGCCATCTCAATATCACGATTTAAGATAAACCGAAGCTTCTCTTGGGTATCGATATCTGATGGGTCACTTGTCGCAACATACAATCGACCACCATCTTCTCGGTATGGCATGACTGCATTTTCTCGGGCGACGCTTTCCGGAACTAAATCAATAACTGTTTCCGGGACCTCACTCTCATTGAGGTCAACAAAAGGCATTCCATTTGATTTTGCCAATGCCTTCATGATCTTATCAGGGCTGGCGTACCCAAGGCGCAACAACTCCTCATGGAGCATTTTCCCTGACTCCCCGGCAAGGCGGCTTGCCTCAGTCAGCTGGTCCTCACTGATAATTTTCTTGGAGCGGAGAATATCTGTAAAATTGGACGCCATTTGAACCTTAACTCAGAAGAATTATTGGTGACGATCTGCTTACAACATTACCTTTCGACACCATCCGTGTTTTGGCACTTGTTTTTCAATCGTTCAAATCAAGTACTAAAGCGTGGCATGAATACTGACCTCTTCCTCAAAACCAATTCTACCTACCATCACATATTCTTTTCACACTGTTGTAGGATATCACGTTTTCCTCCACTTCTTGGATGAGAATAAGAAATTGGTTGAAAACTAGGGTTATTGCTTCGGCAATCTTTTATTTCTTTCCAAGTGATGACCCCGGACAAGTGTCGATTGAATCAATTCTAAGATTAAAGCCGCTTTTGATGAAGAACCGCCGGTGGCATAGAACGACTGTCCCAAGCCTCTTCACTTTGATGGACACCAAAGTGAACTGGCAACGCTTCGACTGCCATTTGGTCATCTGATTCAACAACAAGGCGGCTCGCAGCTGGTGCAATTGCAACAAGAGTTTCGAGCAGCACGTTGATTTCACTTATTCGCGTATGAAAAAATGACCACGGAGGTGAGACAAACACAATCCAAGGGCGTTCAAAACTAAGGTCTGGCATTCGCCGAGGCCACAACAAGACGTCGCCTTGTATGATCGTAGAACGATCAACGAGACCAAGATCTCGACTACTTCGACGCAGACAATCTGCGGTTGGAAAATGTCTTTCAGCGAAAAAAGCTCGTTGAGCTCCCCTACTCAATGCTTCGAAACCGAGAGCACCGGTACCAGCAAACAAATCTATAACTATTGCGTCGCGAACCACCGTGCCCAACAAGTCAAACGTCATTTCTCGTACACGATCCTTCATCGGCCTTGTTGGACCACCCGGATGAAATGCCAATCGTCGCCCCTTCAAGTCTCCTCCAATAATTCTCGGGGAACTCGCTGCCTCTGTTTGACTTTCATCGTTAACGCGACGATTTTTGTTACGAAAAGGTAAACTTTCGCGCTTTGTGTGTTTCTTTTTAGGTACCAAAGTCAGACTTTCTCAATTTATCCATAAATCGACAGTAATTTTGCATACAACCTGAGCAATTCATGACATGGTGTCGGAAGGGAGTCGTTCCCTTATAATAATAATCACTTATAGAAACTTACGGCTAATAGTACTGTAATGGACCGAAGGAGAAAGATCGTGCAAAAACATTTTCGCTTTCTATTGCTGGCTGGGCTTTTCCTTCACTTAACACAAGTACCCACAGCCGTCGCAGAGTCACCAGTTGAACGAGAGACTGATCGAACAGACTCACCGATCACGTTAGCTGAAGCCAATTTTAGTACTGCTCAGGAGCAGCTTAAAAAACTGGTTGGTGAGTTAACCGTGCTTCAAGCCGAGTACCAACAGCCTGATGCAGATAAAACTGCAGTTGAAAACAAGTTTAACGCCACTCGAGATCAGGCCCGTATAGCTGCCTTAACACTTGAAAGAACTGCTACAGCAGCGGTTCTCTCAAACCCAGAAAATACAGAGGCCTGTGCTGTAGTACGAGATGTTTTGAAATCTGCAATGCAAGCGGACGATCCCCGAACAGTAGTATCACTGACAGCAACACTTCACGAGGTGGATAAAGCCGATGAAGAGATACTTTTAACTGGTGCCACAGCGGCGATGATCACTTCTGAAATCGAACTCGCTGAAAAATTTCTTAAAGCTGCTGAGGTAGCTGGTGTTGATGAAAGTAAAGTGGCTGGACTTCAAAAAGCCATTGAACGTGAACGGCTCAAAGTTGAAGCAGAGATGGCTATCCGAGCTACTGAAAAAGAAGTAGACGACCTTCCGCAAGTAAAAATTGAAACAACGAAAGGAACAATCATTGTTGAACTTTTTGAAAACGAGGCTCCAAATACGGTTGCAAACTTCGTGAGCCTTGTCGAGAGCCACTTTTACGATGGCACACCATTCCATCGTGTCATTCCTGGGTTCATGGCACAGGGAGGTGATCCAACCGGTACTGGGACAAGTGGTCCCGGCTACACAATTGCCTGTGAATGCGACGTCCCTGATGCCCGCAAACACTTCCTCGGAAGCCTCTCAATGGCTCATGCTGGCAAGAACACAGGCGGATCACAGTTTTTCCTTACATTTGCACCAACTGAACACCTCGATGGACGGCACACAGTATTTGGGCGTGTCATTGAAGGATTTGAAATTCTCCCAAAAATCACACGCACCGAAGGGCCTCAAGCAGGTTCTTCGAGGGATAAAATCCTAAAAGCTGAAATTATTCGTAAGCGTGACCATGAATACAAACCAAAAACGACGCCAAAAAAATAATTATAGTTTGTCATTGGTAAGTCACCGGTCCAAATGCATCTCAACTGCAATTCACGAAATGCAATTCATAACATCAAGGTGTTCATCACAGAGCAAAGGACTACGTTCCATGGTATGTACATCAACC
>CAJXFK010000146.1 GCA_913052575.1 uncultured Planctomycetaceae bacterium | reverse complement strand
CTGTCCACCACCCTGCTGTCCACCACCCTGCTGTCCACCACCCTGCTGTCCGCCACCACCCGCAGCACCACCACCACCACCACTGGAGTAATTAAAAGTGGTGACTTGTCCAATGCCGGAAAACAACGGTGTTGAAGTAATGCGAACATATTTTCTATTCGCTGAAATGACTGCCGTTGCTTCGAGGTTTGTTCCTTCGGGGAGCGTTGTAATTATTGGCTGATATCCAACTGCGCTACCCGTCGTAAAGGGTCGTTGAACAGTACCTGGTGTCGTATTCCTAGGCCGAGTGTTTGAAAGTGAATCAACTGCGGCATTGTTCGACATCGCGGATAATTGTTGAGCCAGAATGGTTTTGCTTAACTCCTGCTGAACTACTATGTCTTGTGCTACTTGAGCTTCATCAAGTCGTTGACGACGACGACCGGAAGGCAATTCAATCGTGAAAAGCATTTCATCAGCGACAACCGGCAATTGTTTTTTCATTGTTTCTTCAAACGGTGTGCCTTTGTAGAGTGTAAGTTCTGCCGTCACAACGCCAGCGGTTACCTCACCAGTTATCCGTCGCACGAGTGCCTTGTAGGTGCCTGGAAATGCCTCTGCTGCAACATATCGCTCTCGACGAAAGCCATCGTTTTCAGACGATATGCCAGCCTGATTGTCTCCGAGCAATATTCCACCAGACGTTGATCGAGGCGATGCAAGCGAGCAAACCGTTCCAGGTGGCTCTTCAACAAGCAGGTCAATGTCAGCGTCTCCATTCCATGTTAATTGCAAATCGATATCTCGAATCAGTGCGTTGTCTATCACTCGGCGAAAGTAGTCGGCGCTATCCTTCTTGCCCTCAGATTCAAGTCTTTCAATGGTGGATTTAGCAAGCCGAGCAGCACGTGTTGCAATGTCTTTTTGTGTTAATGGCCATTCGTGGCCAAGCACACCTGCGCACGTCCATCGCAATGAGTCTGGGTCGTCAAGGTCAGCAGCCAATTTAAAACCTAATGCATAGGCCTCTTTGCAGTCAGGCTCCAAAATAGCGACTTGTTTGCAAATGCTAAGAGACTGTTTCTTCGACCCAAGCCTCGCCAGATAGCTGGCAAGTGATAAAAGATCGATCGGTGTTGCGGCTAAATCAGCAGCTGATAGGAGAGCACGTTCAACTTCTACACGAGGCCTGCCAGCACCTTCGAGCGCGAGCGCAAGAGACTCATACATCCAAGGTTGTGCATGCCCAGTTGAAATCGTGGCACTTAAAAGATTCGCCGCCAGTCCATAACGGCTTGACCTTCCAAGGACAGCCGCCGATGCCCTAATTCGTGCAAGCCGTACAGCGATTTCTTCTGGAGAAAGCCCGCTTTTTTCAGCGGCAAGCCCGGGGGGAGGACCGAGATATTCCACGATTTCGCTTCTGAGGTTTTCAGAATCTAACATGGACTCAGGCAAAGCGAGTTCGTCGAGTGGAACAGATGGGCCACGAGGATTGCTATCGGAGATACCGAAGCTATTTGTTTGGGTCTTCTTTGACTTAAGGGCTTCGGTTGAATCCAACTGAGTACGCGAGGACGTAGCTGCCTGGGCGTCCGCAACCTGGAACATGCCACCACCCATGCCACCACCCATTCCGCCACCGGCTTGAATGCCACCGCCTTGACCGCTGTTGACACCTCCGGCACCACCCATGCCACCACCAGTTTGAAACGGATTACCACCACTTGGGTTTACCGGAATCACAAGGTCTGCGACCGGATACACTTTAATTGATAAGTAATTGTCGGCTGCATATTGTTTGTCGGTGATAAGTAGTACTTCATCTTGAATTACGTATGTCAGCGGCGTCTCGAAGACGTTTGACAGTAGTCGGCGAAGTGCAGATCGAGCAGAGACGCCGCTATACGTTCCTTGGATAGCCCCGGGCTCATTCACATCAAGGCCAAGTTCTCCAGCAAGTACTCTGTCATCAAGTTTGACCGGGACGCCGAGGGTATCTTGAAGAGTGACTTCAAGTTCTCGAAGGGATGCACCGCCACCAAAATCGAGGCTCACATTTTCTTCGAGCGAAGCATAAATTTTTGCTTCCGTTTCGGAGGTGCCGCCCAGGTCAACAGATTTGTATTTTTTCCGGAGTTCTGAAATTCTTTCCCATCGTTCAGGCGATGGGTACACGATAGGTGGTTCGTCCGGATAAGGAATTGCGGTGATATCAGTGAGTTGGAGTGCGTCCATAAAACCACGTTGCATTTCCCGACGGAAACGTGTGTTTTTGGTGTGATAGTCGAGAATTCCAGCGACAATCGGCGCCTGCCGAGCAAGTGTTCGTGCGGTAACAGGTATGCCTTGATTCGCATACAGGTCTGGTGCATCAAGTTGCATTTCGACAGCGACATCACGTTCAGCTTCAATAAATTTGGTTGTTGGTTGTTGATATCCAACCCGAATCCCCTCTTCTACAAGTGCACGATACCGTTTGCTGAGTTGGCTGAATTTATCCTCGCGACGCTGCAGATCACCAGCAACACGAGCACGTTCTCTACCAATTGCAGCAGCTCGTTCTTTTGATATGTCACGTTCAGTTTTTTCTCGGGAGCGTACGATTGATTCTCGAAGACTTATTTCAATTTGACGACTAAGGCGACCTCGTAACGCTTCTTCAATATCAGCTGAATTACGCACACTGAGTTGCAGGTTTTTGAGCTCTATACGAGCTGCTTCCGGGTCGGTGCCCATGAGATGTCGAGCATCACGAAGTCCAACGGCAATTTCTCTTTCCAGGATTTGCCCTCGAATTTTTCGACGGTCTTGTATCTCCTGTAGTTCTTCTTGCGATCCATCCAGGCCTACGAAATTTGTGTCCGCAGGTGGCGGAAGTGTTTTTGGTTTTGTGCGAGCGGGGGTGGCGTCTGTTTCTAGGTTTTCATTCGAGTTGCCGGCACCCTCTGCGACCGTGAAAGCTTCAACAGGTGTATCCGTCTCACTGCCTCGAAGGACTGCAGCTTGAACAATCGCCGCATCTGTATTATCGGGGTCTCGCTTGAGAGAGGCTGCTGCTAGTCGCGAAGCTGCGTCATGAGCTCCAGAAGCCTCTGCTTGTCGAGAAAGAAGAGCCAACGAGGCCGCTTCATTCCGGATTGCTAATCGCGTTGTGGCGAAACCATCCCTCCCAAGAAGTGGCAAGAAGATACCGCCGGTATCGAAGGCATTCCTAGCAAGTTGTTCGAGAAAAGCATTGTCGCTCGACGGCTGACGTTCGGGCACGTCAAAACGGAGGTCGACTTCACCCCACGCTTCAGGGCGATCGGAAAAAGGTGTAATCTCCGTAGAAACCTCGATAACACTTTTCTCGAGTGGGCCCAAAAGTAATACAAAAGATTCCCGGTCATGCCGAAGTGGCGGCATTTGATAAGGAAGCATCGCTGTTGACGCGTCTTTTGTTGTTGTCGTGATCGAAAGCGTCTGGTTGTCAGGCCACAAGATTGGTGAAACCAAGCGCGGTGCTATGGAAGCCCCGGCCTCGCTTGCGGGGAGTTTGCTGTTTGGTTGCAGAACGTTTCCGCCGGTCTGAGCTGCTAACGCAGCAAGGCAAGGCCAGTTAACCTTTGCTCCTACCGTGATGGCTGAGAATGATACCCGGCTATCACGGAGAGCTGCGACTGTAATTGCAAAATCTTCCGGGAGCATGCCACTGAGCCCAGGACCGTCTCCAATATAAAGGATGGCTGCAGGAGATGATTCTGAAGCGAGGCATTCGAGAGCGGATCCCAATACTCCGAGGAGATCGGTGTTTCCCAGCGGTGTTCGTTCAGCCAAGAGCTTCTGCGCAACACCGATCGCATCACTTTGAGCGTCTATGAAATCGTCCATCAATGGTGCAAATGTTGTGTCGATAGCCGAGAGCATCACGCGGTCGCGTGTTCGGATGTTAGCCAAGAGACCACGAACAACGTCCAGTGATTGTTGCTGGAACACCCCACTCTGGCTGGCCGAAGTGTCAACCAAAATACAGATTCGAGTAGCAGCAGTTTCGCCACTAGGACCACTTGCTTGAAGACCAACAGCAGTAACGGCTGGTATGGATTCATCCTGATGGGTTGCGCGTGTCATGGTGATGGTTGCATCAGTCGCTTCCACAGCCACTGCGGAAAAGCAGAGTGCCACTGTAGTGAACAACCTGATCGCAGTGCGGGAGCAAATTGCGAGCAAGTCTCGATAATAAGACGAAGGGCAACAGTGCATGAATAAGCCTCTGGCGGGTTTTTGGGCTACGCAGTTCAGGTCGGTCGTTAGTAATTCATGAGACCACGAACTGCGCATTGTTCAAAACGGATGATATTTTCACTTCCCGTCGCCGCCAATGTCGATTCCTGCAAAAAATCACTTATTTTGAAGTTTTTCGGCTTGAGGAAACCCCTCTGGCGGGTTTAGGGTCTTTTTTTGTTACCAATTTGTGGTCCTGAAGCGATTGTCCGCGTTTCTTCGGCGGATCCTCAAAGAAACTGAATGAGCAGAAATGAATAGGGTTTTCACTTGTCGGCTAGCTTTTGGAGTTGCCGAATACGTTGTATTTCTTTTCGGTTTTTGGCTTTGTTGCGACCAAGCCTTCAATCAGTCGATTGCTGAGGCAGTTGGCTCTGACGATGAGTCGCAGGTCTCAAGGCGGCTGACGTCGGAAGAAAAAATTAATATTAATGTCTACGAGTCAAGTAATCGCAGCGTTGTGAATATCAACACGAAGGCAAAAGTTGCCAAAGGTTTTTTTCTCATGGAAGCACCGTCAGAAGGCGCTGGGTCTGGCATTGTGATAGACGAGCAGGGGCACGTGCTGACAAATTTTCATGTTGTTGAGGGTGCTCAGGAAATTCAGGCTATGTTGTACGATGGGTCATCTCATGCCGCATCGGTCATTGGTGTAGATCCTGTCACAGACGTTGCTGTGCTACGCGTCGAAGCACCTGCTGAATTACTTGCGCCTGTACAGTTTGGAGACTCAAGTGATTTGAAAGTTGGCCAAAAAGTTTTTGCAATTGGAAATCCATTTGGTCTGGAACGAACGCTGACAACGGGAATCATTTCGAGCCTGAACAGATCATTGCCTACACGGGCCGGCAGGACAATCAAATCAATTATTCAGACTGATGCGGCAATAAATCCTGGGAATTCAGGTGGGCCACTTCTTGATTCAGGGAGTTTGCTCATTGGCATGACAACGGCTATCGCAAGTCGGACAGGACAGAGTTCGGGAGTAGGCTTTGCCATTCCTATCGGGACACTGAAACGAATTGTTCCGCAGCTCATTAACAGCGGCAAAGTGGTGCGGCCCGATGCTGGGATCACACGCGTATATCAAACAGAACGTGGTTTGTTGGTTGCTACACTTGCCCCAGATGGTGCAGCCGAACGAGCCGGTATTAGAGGTTTTCGTGTTGTACGAGAGAGACGCCGTCAGGGTCCGTTTGTGGCGGATTTCGAGAGAGTTGATAGGTCGAACGCAGATCTTATTGTCGGGGTTGATAATGCTAGCGTAGACACGGTAGACGACTTTTTAACGGCAATAGAGTCGAAAGATCCGGGTGATCGTGTGCTCATTGCAGTTGAGAGGCAGGGCCATCGCCTTGATGTGCCTCTTACGCTAGAGGCCGAGAAAAATGACTGATATGAGTTCGGGTTATTCGGAAGTGGGCGAGAATATGGATTCTGAGATCAGATCACATCCGGAGTGTCTTCGGCTTGGATGATCACACAGCCCCTGTTTTTTTGAGAGCAGGTTGACGCGTTCGCAAAGGCTGCTATCTTTCAATGTTTCCGAGGTTGTTCTGCAGCCTTGGAAATGATCTTTGACAATTTGGTTGTTAATCTCTTTCGGTTTCGGCCGGCACGCGATCGTGACCGGCACCACCTGTTTTGCTGAAAGGCACCTTGCCTAAGCTTTTGCTTTTGCTGGGTAACAGGTGGGAATGAAACTATTTAAAGTACAGAATGAGCCTTCGATACCATTGCTTTGCGGCAATGGATATCCGGTTCGGCGATACAATCTGCTTCGGCAGAAATAAGCCAATCAATTGAAGGGTTTGATTCTGGCTCAGAATGAACGTTGGCGGCGTGGATTAGGCATGCAAGTCGAGCGAGAAG
>CAJXFK010000145.1 GCA_913052575.1 uncultured Planctomycetaceae bacterium | reverse complement strand
CTGAATCTGCCACAAGGTGTGACTGGTAACTCAAAGAATCTTGTGCTGGACTTCATCAATCAGCCGACATCACTGGCTGGTAACTTTACTGGTATCAATGATTTGACAAGTAAGGGTGACGTTCTAATCAGTGGGGAGATCATGACATCAGGCAACCAGTCGTATGACGCGGGTGTGACTCTGGATGGTGATACAGAGCTTGACGGCAACTCGCTGTCACTGAATGGGGTGAATGGTGGTGACAACGATTTAGTTATTGGCTTCAACACAACGACCGCCATCAATAGTAATTGGACAAACATTGAGGACTTTCAGGCTGAAACTACCGTTAGCCTTACTGGAAATTTTTCGACACTACGGCAGTGGTATCAAAACGCAGTGACGCTTTTGGGAGATACTGTTCTTAGTGCATCAGGTTCGGGCTATCGAGGTGTGGCATTTGATGGCACTATTGACGGTAGGCACGACCTTTCAATTAATGCGGATAGTACAGCGAGTATTAACTTCGCCAAAGCCATCGGTAGTACGACTCCGCTTCGAAGTCTCAATCTTGCATCTGCTGCAGCTGTAGAAGCACTTGAATTACTTGCGATAGACGGAACTGGTGGCAGTGGGCCAGGCTTGCGATTTGGCTCGACTGTCGGCAACATCAATATGACCGCAGCAGGAAGCTCAATTAGTAATGCGGCGCAGGATGGCATTTTGTTTGCCGGCAGCTCGACGGACTCAACGCTCGCAAACTTCACCGTCACCAATAGTGGTGGCAATGGCATCACCATGGCAGGTGGAGATTATACAAATACAACGATTCGTGATGTCGTGGTCACGACGAGTGGTGCGGCCGCGGTCTCAATGAGTGACGACGGACACGGCTTGTACGCAAATAATGCAAAGGGCTTTACTGTCACTGATAGTAGCATGACATTAAACAAAGGTTCGGGTGTCTATGTTGAGGGTCTCGCCTCTGACGACGTGACGGTTTCTAATTCAACGTTTGGAATTGACGGAGAAGGCCGAGCTGCTGGTAATAAGGGCTACGGTGTTGGGTTTGCGGGCGGCAGTAATCATGTTGCTGACAACAACACCATTGGCGGAAATGATCTGACAGGATTGTTGGCAGTGTCACCTGTAACGGGTGAAACAGTGTCGAATATTACATTCAGCAATAATTGGATCGGCTTAACGCGTAGCGAAGATCCTGTACCAAACGGTCAAGCAGGAATCTGGGTTTTGGGGGATGTCACAAACTCAGAAGGCTACACGCAAGGTTTTGTTGATGACGTGAAAATACAAGGCAACCGAGTTGAAAATGCTATTTTCAATGGCATTGAAATTGATAACGCAACGAATGTAACTGTCGGTGGTATCGGCAGTGAGCCCCTGAAGCATAATCTCATAAAAAACAGCAATCAGTATGGCCTTGCGATGACCGGTGATCTCAATGGGACACGTGTTCGTGGCAATACACTCATGGGTAATTTTGACAGTGGGCTGTATATTCGCGATGTCACAAATGCGACGATTGGCGGAGGTATCGATGCAGCGGGATCGTTGGTTATCGAAGGGTCAAGTTTTGGCGTGACGGCGATGGGTGATCTGACTGGCACGCGGATGACTGGTAATCGTATTCATACCAATGCCAACGCTGGTGTTTTTATGATGGGAGCGAAAAACTTTGATCTTTTCAGAAACAAAATTGAGGATAATGGGCCATATGGCGTGTTGGCATTCGAGGAATCAACTGGCACAACTATTTCAGGAAATGCAATTGAGAGGAGCGAAGCAGGGGTTTGGCTTTCCGGTGCCTCAGGTCTGACTATTGGGTACGACGCAACTGGTACGCCTGCAGAACTTCGTGTCGGAAATAAGATCAAAGACAATTATAGCGTAGGTATTATTGTCCAAGGAAGCACAGCTGCAGACAACAGAATTCTTTCTAATGAGATTTATCTCAACACGTATTACGGCATTCAATTTGTTGGCGGAGCTGCACCATCCGTCCGACCTCCAAGGTTGTTTGCTGCATCTCTTGCCGGCGATACTACGACAGTCACGGGAAGACTCAATGGCGAAATTGGTGACACATACTTGATTCAGTACTTCCAGAACAAACCAGAAGACATGCAGCCTGGCCGCGCTCCTGAAGGCCAGATACTCGTTCATTCCTCTACGGTTGTCATCACTTCAGAGGGCTTTGTTGATATAGATGCTGATATCGTTAACGGTCAAGAATATACAATTTCCGCAGGTGATTGGATCACGACGACTGCGACAGTAGAGAAGGACGGCGTCGCGGATCAAACATCAGTCTTTTCTTCGGGCGTGCGTGTCAGAGAAGTACCAGATGTGTAACAACGTGTGGTTCGCTTTATTACCGTCACAATTTGGCTGAAGTGGGCTGAGTGGCGTCGTACTATGCACCTCACGAGATAGATCGCTTGCGTACTTTCGTTGTTGCTAGGTGCACCTGAAACCCGCCGACTACTTCAAGCATTTCAAGTAGATTTTGCAAAAGTGAATGGTGTTCGACGGAGTACGAGGTCTCCGTGAGGAAGGTCGTTCCAGTCACATTTGCGAAGAGGCTGCAGCCAGAGTGCGATATGTGAAAAGAAGCCTTCGTTCTGCAGAGTAGTGAGCATCATCTGGTCAGCTGCGGCATCGATGCTCTCACTTTTCCCGTTTCGTTCAATGATAAGAGTGATGTGAGGATTGTTTTGAATAGTCTTTATCGCGCCTGCAATAACCTGCGGTTCGTACCCTTCGACATCAATTTTGAGAACATCAACGGCAACGCCCTCTAGTACAGAATCAAGTGTGACAGCATCGATTTCAGAAATGCTCAGGTCTTCAGGCTTCGTGGACGTGTGCTGAAGCGTCGCTTCTGGAATAGTGATTCCAGATTGCATTGGATGAGAGTCATGTTGGCAGAAAGACATTTTTTCATGTGTGTCTGAAACAATCACGTTGTAAGGGAGAACTCGCCCCACGAGACCATTCACATCAATATTTGCCTTGAGAAAGTCGTATGAACGAGGAGATGCCTCGAAGGCGTGGCATTGACCAGTCTGTTGTACGATCGCACTCGCATACAGAGCGTGCAGTCCAACATTTGCACCGACGTCGACATACGTGCCGCCAGGCTTAAGGCAATGCAACAACATCTCACGGACATGCTCTTCCCAGACGCCACGCTCTGTCATGTGGCAACAGAGGTGCAGATCGTTTGGGTCTAAAAGAAGCCGTTGTCCGTCTAAAGAATGCATGAAGAAGCGGTCACCAATCATGACAGGCCAGCGCTTCAAGAGAGGTATTACTTCTCGGTGTAGCGTTGGATCTACAGAACCACGGAGTCGCTTGAGGAGTTTTCGGAACATAGGTTAGTCAATCATTTGTAAGTTCAGAAATTTTGGCTGTTTTGGCAGAGCCAGCGGTCATGCTCAATTCACTATCATTTTGATGTGTCTCGCTTTAACGTATGCGGAAATAATACTCAAAAAAACAGATAGGAACGAGTGCAGAAACAGTTGTCGTTTGATTGACAATGACTAGTTATTTAGCTCAATACTAGTTATTCAGCTCAATGCCAGGTGTGATTGTGTTTGTCTTGGTGTGTGCTCGAGATCCATTTTACGATTACGTTTGTGTATGCCGTGGCATGGGGATTTTCCTGGGTTTTGTTGTGTCAAACCATGAGGAGTGGCACGCTTCTAATTCTCCTGAAGATTCTTGGTCTGGTCGATCTCTTTTCTGAGGGGCTCATGCGCGCTCGAAGACTCGATCTGGCATGTGAAACAGGGAGCCGAGCGAGCAAATGGATAGTTTGGGTGATCTGGTCGCCTGGGATTGCCATTCCATTTGAGGGGTCTTCAACGCTATGAATACACCTCATTGAATCGTCCCACGAAGTGTATTGATCTGGGGTTTTTGTGAGTGTGAACGCCATGATTTCGGTTGGTACCCCTTCCATTTCAGCACAATCTTTCGAGCAGTGTGCACCGAAACGGCAGCACATGGAGGCGGCGTCTATAGATCCGCAACGGAAAAGCAGTGGTCTTGTACGTGTTGCCCTCCTGACACCGTGGAATCAGCAGTGTGGCAATGCTGAATTTGCAAAGCGACTAACTTCTGGCTTTACATCTTTCGCGACGGTTGAGCCGATTGAGCTTGAGAATCTCATCGAGCACGACACGCTTGACTCTCGTCGAAAACAAGAGGGTTATATCACAAAGCTCATCAAACAGGTGCGTGCTAGTGATGCTGACCTCATTCATATTCAGCATGAGTTCTGCTTTTTTGGGAAGACGCGGCGATATGCCGACCGCCGGTTGCTAAGGCTGATGCGAAATATCCGGAAACCGATCGTCCTGAGTCTGCACACCTGGAAAAACAGTATGTGTAAGAAGGGCATGAAGCTATCACTCAAAAGTGTTCTGTCTGCTGCGTGCTATAAAATTCAGAACAGGTGGATGCGTCGTTGCCTGTTTGCTGCAGATGCGATTGTTGTTCATAGTAAAGATACCTATGCCAAAGTCATAAAGGCGTATCCAAGACTTCGAAAGCGAGTCCATCTGCTTCCTATTCCGGTTGAGCCAGTTGTGTCTGATGGTGTGACGGCTCCGTTTCAAAAACGGGCTGGTGAGAAGTGGTTAGTGCTTCCTGGGTTTGTCAGCGGTTATAAAGGGCATCGCTATATCATCGATGCCATGCCTGGGTTGCCGGCTGAGTTTCGTCTTGTGATTGCTGGCGGCGTCCATCCAAAAGACAGGATGGGGCATGAGTATTGGAGTGAACTGCTTGCGAGAATTGATGAAGTTGGCTGTCAGGACCGTGTGGTCTTCACTGGCTTTCTGGATGATTCTGCAGAGCAGGCTGCTGTTCTTAAACAGGCGGATGTGTTTGTTCTTCCGTATGACGAGGTTGGTCAGTCGGGTTCAGCGGTATTGGCTGATGTGTTGTCATGTGGCAGGCCAATCGTGACGTCCCTTGCGCGTTCGATGTTCGTCTATCGTCACAGTAATGACACGGTCTATTCAAGTAGTGCGGTTGACGTTGAGGATGTTGAAAAACTTTGCCAAGCCGTCGTTGATGCTGCTGATCCAGTGAGTTCGCCAAGGCGACAGCTGCACCAGAAGAATGTTCAGAAGAAATTCTGTCTTCACCAAATGACGACGCAATACAAGCTGATGTATGAGGCAGTTTTGGCGGGAAATTCACGGAGATCGCGATCATGAATGTTGTGCTTACCGGAGGTTCTGGGTTTCTTGGGAAGCATGTTCAAAAAGCATGTGTTGCGTCGGGGGTCATTCCGCGTGCCCTTGAGCGAAAAGACGGTGATATGCGTGACCCACTAGTTGCTAGACGAGTCCTCGCGGACGCAGAGGTTGTTGTGCATCTTGCTGCAGATGTTGGTGGCGTAGCGTATTTAGCAGGACGTCAGGCAGAGGCTTTTCATGCAAATCATAGAATTGGTATCAACGTTATTCAGGCCGCCTGCTTTCATCGGTGTCGCCGACTAATACTCATCGGTTCGCCATGCTCGTACGGTGCAGATAGTCGACTGCCCCTTGTTGAAAAAAGCTTGCAAGAGGGCTTTCCCTCTGGTGAAACGGGGTGTTACGGGCTTGCAAAACTGGTTGTCAGTGAAACAGCACATCTGTTTGGAGATGCAGTAGGGGTTGAAACAGTGACGCTGATCCCCGGAAATATTTATGGGCCGAGTGATCATTTTGAACGTAACCGTTCACATGTTGTTGCGGCTGTTTTGCGACGAGCGGTTGTCAGCCAGTTGCTTGGTCGAGAAACGTTCTCTGTCTGGGGCAATGGTTCGGCCACACGAGACTTTGTGTACGTGGATGATGTTGCTCGCACCATCGCTCAGGCAGTTACGTCAGGACATCACTTCTCGGGTGACGTGTTCAATATTGGTTCAGGTTCTGAAACGAGTGTAAGGCAGCTTGCTGACCTTGTTGCAGAAACGGTTGGTGGTAGCATCGAACCCGAGTTTATTGAAGAAGAGCTTGTTGGATACACGCATCGGGTCTTATCGAATGAACTCGCTCGAAGCGTGCTTGGTTATCAACCGAAGGTAACCCTGAAGGAGGGGCTTTCTGAAACTTTTGCATGGATCAA
>CAJXFK010000144.1 GCA_913052575.1 uncultured Planctomycetaceae bacterium | reverse complement strand
TGGGTAGGTGATGCACCCATATTTCGAATTGATGCTCGTGAAGTGCTTGATCTGTTCGACCTAACCCGCCGGTCTGGACATCGGTATACGCTCAAAGAATTACAAGGTGGCAGAGAAGCCCTGCAAAAGCAGATTGCAAAAGCACGTGAGATCCTGCCGGAGCAGCGAACATTTTTCCAGAAAAAGTGTGCGGAAATTAATCGCAAAATGATGGTCTACGATGTTATTCGGTTTGCATACGACACGCCGACACCACCACGTATTGACGGTGCCGATGAAGAAGCCCGGCAAGAAGCAATTGAGCAGTTACGACTGACGATACAGCGATCACGACTTCTTGATAATGAGCATCCTCCGGCTGTGATTCCGCCGCAGGAAGTAGCACCTCCAGATCAGGTGTCGGCGGGCCCTGCGAATGAGTGGCAGTCGCTCTATTCCGCCGTGACCAGAGCAATGGTGGCGCGAATGTTCGATGGTCGCGAAGGACAGCCGGCCTACCGACCAAACCCAGCAATTTTTCCGTTTCTGGAACTTTTAGCAGTGGTTGATAACCAGCCGAGTGAGTTCAACGCAAAACTGAATGAGTACAAATCTGCGATCAGTTCCTTTCCGGTAGTCAAAGAGACGGTTGAGAAGTCTGAATTTGAAGCCTGGTACAACGGCTTTAATCCAACATCCATTTCTCGTTGGCTTTACCTGCTTGCGATTGTGTTGTCGTTCATCAGTTTTCTTGCCTGGCGGAGCCCCCTTAATCAATTTGTAACCTGGCTTCTTCTTGGTACTTTGGTTCTGCACACATTTGCCATCGGTGCTCGGATATGGCTTACGGGCCGACCGCCAGTTGTGAATCTCTATTCGTCAGCAATCTTTATAGGCTGGGGATGTGTTGTTGCAGGTCTGGCTCTCGAAGTGCTCTTTCGTATGGGTATTGGAAATCTCGCGGCCGCCTTGTCTGGTGCACTCACTCTGATGGTGGCCTACGGGCTTGATACTGGTGACACCATGCATGTGCTCCAGGCTGTTCTTGATACACAATTCTGGCTTTCCACTCATGTTGTTACGGTCACACTCGGATACGGTGCGACGTTGTTAGCAGGGCTTCTCGGGACCTGCGCGCTTGTGCACCGGATGTGGGTTGGACGAATGAAATCTGTGCAGCAGGATGCTAAGACAGCGGCAGGTGTGCAGGATCGTCTGTATCGAATGACGTATGGCGTTGTGTGTTTTGCACTCTTCTTTTCTTTTATAGGTACGGTTCTCGGAGGCCTGTGGGCTGACGATAGTTGGGGTCGCTTCTGGGGATGGGATCCCAAAGAAAATGGTGCCCTCATGATCGTCTTGTGGAATGCAGCTGTTTTGCACGCTCGTTGGGATCGTTGGATCGGGCAACGTGGATTTGCGTTGTTCGCAATCGGTGGCAATATCATAACGGCGTGGAGCTGGTTCGGAACGAATCAACTCGGGATTGGTCTTCACAGCTATGGCTTTACAAGCGGAGTTCTCATGCTGCTAGGTGGCTATGTCCTTAGCCAACTTACGCTGATAGCACTTGGTCTATTTTTAACTCGAAAAAAACTTGTGTTTTAACTCGAAAAAAACTTGTGCGGGCCTTGGGTAAAGCATCTTTTATTGATTCAACTTGTTTCGCCGAACGGAGACCCAATATCCACCCCCGAGGACGAGAGCAAGAACGCCTGTGGCAAATAAAGTCTGCCCCCATGCTGAAGTCAGCAGGATTTTGTTGACGAGTTTTCCATGGTCTTCGGCTGAAACAGGAATGTTGCCAGTGTATTTTCCAACATGATGCATCAGGCTCACCGCAAGATCTTTTTCCGGAATTTCCTTGTGGCAGGCAACGCATGTTCCGTCTCGTGATATCCGCGTAATTTCATCTTTATTGAGTGATCGTGACAGTTTCCAGTGATGGCCAACGGTCGCCAGTTGATTGCCTTCCTCATCAACGATCTGTGACCAGTCATGATCAAGGTTCTCAATGGCACCCATCTGGGTTCTGGCTGATTCCGGGAGAATAGTCCCGTCTGTTGTCTCAAGATCAACGACGTGTTTTTCATCCCAATTGCGCGGACCATTGATGCCGAGGCCAAGAGCTTTGTCAGATGCATGGCATGACTCACATGTCCTCGCATTTTTTGTCATGGTGTGAGGCTGAACAGGGCTCATGTCGATGGCGAGTTGGCCTTCGTCGCCACTACCCTCCATCCCGCCGGGGGTTTTGAAGATGTGGTTTGTCAAAATAGGTTTTCCATCAGCGCCGATGATCGTGACCGAGGGCTGGCATCCAGGTGCGAGTGGTGTCACCCTTCCCTCCCCGTTGACGCCCATCATGGGTTCTTCCCATCGAAGATAGCTTCTCAATTCACTGATCTTGCCTGGAATCATTAAGTCATAGTCAGCTTCACCTGAATCAGCCCGGTGTTCATCGGTCGCATGCTTTCGGCCAGCGGCAATCCAGTCAAATCCCTGACGAGAAGAATCAATTTCCGGGCATAGATCTTTTTGACTGAAGTCCACTTTGACATGGCACCCAAAACATTGAGGTGCCCAGCTGGCGTGGCAGGTGTAACATTCCATTCGGCTGAGGTGCTTGGAGACTCCCTGCATCGAAACGAGCCCGCGCTGGCTGATTGCCTTTTCTTCGACAAGTTTTTTGAGAGGTTTCAGTCGAATGTCTTTGCCTTCAGCGGTATGGACAACCACTTCGTCTCCAACCCGGACGACATTTTCATATGGGTTGCCTCTGGCAGTAAGGAGAAAGCCGTCTTGGCTATCATACTTTGCACCTGCCCAGGTATGAGGCAGTTGATGAGGTGTGGTGCCACGTGGCGACCCGGAGGCAACATCAACTGCAAATTCATCCATGAAGCCCAGTGGTAATTCCCACGGAAATTGATCCGGTGTGCCGTGGCAGTCGGAGCATTCGATCTGAACTGCAGCAAGATTTGTTGCTGCGAGGAACCCGTCACCGTGAACATCAATGGAAGTATGGCAGTCTTGGCACTTCATGCCTTTCTGATAGTGGATGTCCTGCTCCATGGCGATGTAGTGTTTTGTATGCAGTCCAGGCTGATCTTTTGCATTTTCATCTAGTGGAGAGGCGTACGGTGTTTCCATAAGGCCCTGGAATGAAACACCAATTCGTTTGCCCCGGTTGTGGCATGTTGTGCACGTCTCAACGGCGAGGCCGTGATAGGTCACTTCATGGATCGTGACGTCAGCGTCGCGGGTTCCCTGAATCTGATGCGTCAGCGGGTGGCCTGTCTCGGTCTTCGAGATACTGAGGTCAGCGCCTTCATACAGTCCCTCGTTTCCATAGGGAACGTGGCAGCTTGAACATCCCATGCCACGGAAGTCACCTCGTGAAGAACGGCCTTTCACACCATGGTGGCAGCGATTGCACTCTTGGCGGATATAGGTGAATGCTGCAAGTGAAGGATCATCATTGAGTTTGTCGAGTTCATCAAAGCCGAGCGCCTCTGGAAGTGGTTCGTGTTCGTTGACAAATACGTTTGGTTCGAGTTTGGCAAGCGCTTCCATGTATTCCTTGTACGCTTCTGTACCCAATCGAGTGGATCGATCGGTTGGGTTCTTTACTGCGTAGTTGGCGTACTTATGTTCGTACCCAGTGAGTGCGCCAAACGACCAGCATGTGCCCTGGATTTTGCCAGCCTCTGTCATCATGAGGCTTTGCCACTGCACCTTCACCTGATCTTCATGGCACGTTCCACAGGTGTTTTCATTGACCCAGGGACTGCCTGGGTCTGGGTAGAAATTTGCACCCCCGTGGGCGATTGCGATATCTTGCGTCTCGTTGGGATCTCCGTTGTGGCAGACAACACATCCAGCAGGATCACCCATGGCTTTTCCCTTCGCCATAATTTGATTGAGCATCTCGGAACCAATTTCTCGAATCGGTTCCACTTCCTGGTGGCAGGCCATGCATCCGGATGAAGCAGCCTCCGGAAAGTGATCGATCAGGCGTTCTTGTCCGTTGGCTCGGCCAGGTCCCGATTGGCTCACGAAACACGTGATCAGCGACACCATAAAAAGGTGCTGTAGACGGTGATACAAACGGAACATAGTGGGCGGTTGCATGGACACTGTACAAGGCGGAGGATTCATTCTTGAACACTCCTCATCATAATGGAAATACGGGTTTCTCGTGAAAGCCGTTTTTATGACACGGTTATAGTTAGCGACTGGTGAGGCTGTTTTCTGTAGGTCGATCCAAAGGGGAGGCAGTTTGCCGTGATATATGAAACGAAGGTCTGCGTCTGAGATTTCTGAAACGGTATGTGTGAAGGAACAAGGTTTAGAATGCGTTAGCCGATTGACAGGGCTGACTCCACACGATCTGCTTTGGGAGTACGAGTGTCAATTTTTCCGATGGGGTGCCTTCCATGAGAGATACGATTCTGCCTGTGTTCCTTGTCATAGCCACGCTGTGCACAGTGTGGGGGACGGCCGATGCTGACATAGCTGATCCAGCTAGCAAACCGAATATTGTGTTGATCATGGCTGATGATGTGAGCTGGGAGGCCTTTAGTTGTTACGGGGCTGAAGACTATAAGACGCCACATATAGATGCCTTGGCAGCACGTGGGGTTCGTTTTGCCCATTGCTATTCAACGCCTATCTGCACACCGAGTCGTGTGCAGATTATGACTGGGCAGTATTCTTTTCGTAATTACACCCACTTCGGGTATCTCAACCCGAATGAAAAAACGATCGGGCACCTCATGCAGTCTGCGGGGTATCAGACGGCGATCGCAGGAAAGTGGCAGCTCAATGGCTTGTACAACAATCTCCCTGGCTCAGACGACTCAATGCGTCCCCTTAAGGCCGGGTTTCACGAATCGTACTTGTGGCAGGTAACGACTGGGAAACAATTGAAAAACGGTGGTGGTGAACGCTTCTGGAGTCCACCACTCGAGCGCAACGGGGTGATGGAAACCGTAGAAGACAATGCTGGCAAATACGGGCCAGATCTGTTGTGTGATTTCCTCTGTGACTTTATGGAGCGAAACAGGTCAAAGCCATTTTTTGTCTATTACCCGATGGTGCTTGTTCATAATCCTTTTGTAAAGACACCAGATACCATCGGAAACGAGACCCGAACACAGGCGGCGAATAAAGCTCCAAAAAATAAAAAACAACAAAAAGATAACTTTGTTGCCATGGTTGAATACATGGACAAAATCGTTGGACGATTAGTGAACAAGGTACAAGCGATTGGTCAGGAAAAGAACACAATTATTGTGTTTACAGCTGACAATGGCACCAATCGCAGCATTACGTCGCGATGGCATGGTCAAGATATCAAGGGTGGCAAAGGTGGTATGAAAGATATGGGGACGCATGTGCCACTAGTGGCATCCTGGCCGGGAAGGTCTCCGCGTGGAGCAGTCACTAATGATCTCGTTGATTTTACAGATATTTACCCAACACTTGCTAACGCCGCAGGCGTATCATGTGGCGAAGGCGACCCCATTGATGGTCGAAGTTTTCTGCCGCAGTTATGTGGGCAGCAGGGGCTTCCGCGAAAGTTCGTGTTTTTGCACTACCAGCCGTACTGGGGAGCCCAGCCTGGGCAATTTGCTCGTACGCAAAATTACAAGTTGTATCGAGACGGAGGCTTTTTCAATGTGCCCGTTGATCTGGAAGAATCAAACGAATTGGAGCAGACTGAACTCACTGCAGATGCCGCCTTACAGAAAGGCATGCTTCTAAAAGTTCTATCGAGCAGCCCCCCTGCTCCGACAGAACCGGGTAGCCGCACGACAATTGATCGGCCGCTGTATTCGGAGTGGCCTAAACTTGATTTGAGGTAAAGAGCGGGACATCGTACCAAGTGTGCGGCGTGTGGCGCCAACTATTTACTCCAACAGCGTCGAAAGAACTAATAAGGTAGAAAACACTATCAAAAATTGTTTTTTTCGAAGTCTTTGGGTGTAATTAATGGTGAGGCCCGACATCGTCTTTTAGCCGAATACGCAGTATACGAACTCAGAGATCGTTGAACTTCAGTGACAATGAAAAGATTTACCATCGACTGCGTTCTGCCATTGGCCATCACGTGTTTACTATGGCTGGTCGGGAGCGTTGGTGCCTCTGAACGAGTGCAGTCGGTAGGTGCTTTTCTTTTATCGAACTGTATCGACTGCCATG
>CAJXFK010000143.1 GCA_913052575.1 uncultured Planctomycetaceae bacterium | reverse complement strand
ACCCAGTCCATGTAGGGTTCAAAAATAAGACGTTGTTGATCCGGTCGCTCCTTCAGCCGAAGAATATCTGCCCAGAAATTATAGGAATGGCTTACATAGTCCGGACTGGTTAGAAGATCATCAATGAGTTCAATACGTTTTTGTTTGCTGGATGACGCCAGAAATGTCTTTGCTTCATCAAGCCGTGGAATACGGCCACCAAGTTCGAGATAGACACGACGCACAAATTGTTCATCGGTAAGTGCTTCACTACGTGTTATGTCAGCCGCTGACCATTCGCTTGCCAAGATCGTATCAATTGCATCAGCTGCATCAGCAACGTTCTGCCGAGCGGCAGTCTCTCGATCAATTTTCTTGACAGAAATAACAGGCTTGGTCGGTTTTTTAATCACAGCCTCAGGAAGACGAACTGGGGGTGGTGTCCACTGCTTCTGTTTTCCAGCAAAGCCTTTTTTCTTTGGCGGTGCCGCAGCCACTAAAGGCAGGAACAAACCGGTACAAAGACCTCCCAAAAGACCTGCTGTAACAAGTCCGTGGATGAACCGAAAATTCTTCTGCAAAAGAGACGCCTTCATAAGATGCTTCCTCGTTCAATGGATATGAAGTGGCTGGTGAACCATCGTGTGGGATGGTTCACCAGCACCCCTATTATTTTCCCGTTCTGACCGTTCGCAGGCAAGAGGATAATCTCCTGTTACACAAGACGTGCAATCAACTACCCAAAGTGTCCTTTTTGACACGAACGCATCACTTCTTTTTCTTTTGTTGGCCCATACCAGCTTTGAATTCTTCGAGAGAGACCTTGCCATCTCCATCTTTATCCAGCTTTTCAAAACGCTTCTCTGCGTTCTCGAGTGCCTTGCCTTTCATGCCAGCTTTCAGTTCCTCAAGAGTGAGCGAACCATCACCATTGGCATCTTTCTTTTCAAACATTTTAACAGGATCTGGTTTTTTCTTTGGCTTTTCTTCAGCTCCTGCAAAGCTCGTCAAGGCAGCCGATAGGCCAAGGCATGTGAAAGCAATCATAAGTCGTGTTGTTATAGTTCGCATTGAACACCTTTTTGTTGTGTGAAACGTTTGGGACAAAGAATGACATATTCCAAATCCCCTCTAGCATCGTATCAAAGGAAGCTATCGAGCCAAAATGAATAGATAATTCATTCTTATCTTAAGCATCGCAACATGCAGAATACGCCTGTATACGATGCCATTGAGCCATTTCTTTGAACGATTTTGGACACCGAGAGTTTCGTTATCCTAACGCGTTTTGTAACCGCTTCATTCCCTCCTGCAGCAAGGCAGGTGGGCACCCAAGGTTGAGTCGGAGGAAATTGGGGCTTCCAAAATCAGCACCATGTGACGGACCAATGCCGGCTGCTTCGCATACTTTTTGTGGATGATTCTGACCCGGTGGGCGATCGGCAATCCACTCAGTACAGTCAACCCAGAGAAGGTACGTTGCTTGTGGTGGTATGCATGAAATATTTGGGATTTGCTCAACGGCTTTGACTGCGATCTGTTTGTTGTAACGTAAGACATCAAGGAGTTTTTTCCGCCAGGGGTCGCCATCCTTCCAGGCAGCTTCCGATGCCGCGTAGCCAAGTGGATTGACCATCGGGACAAGTCCTCCTCCTGCCTGCCGCCATTGTTTTCTGAGTTGTTCGTTCGGAACAATTGCTGCAGCACACCCAAGGCCTGCAATATTCCATGTTTTTGAAGCAGCAACAAATGTTATTGATCGCTGTGCAGCCGGATGATCAAGACTAGCAAACGGAATATGTTGCACGTCATCGTCGAGGATAAGGTCATCCCAGATTTCATCACTGATAACCGTGACTCGATGCCGTTCACACAGTTCTGCAATTCGAAGCAGTTCACTTCGAGTGAAGACAGCACCTGTTGGATTATGTGGGTGACACAGCCAAAAGATTTTCACATCGGGAGTCATTGCTGCTTCAAGGGCTTCCCAGTCGATTGTCCATCGCTGTGCGCGTGCATCTGCATGCATGGGGACCTGCACACTTTTTCGTCCGGCAAGTTTCGGAAGAAATAAAAATGGTGGATAAATAGGTGATAGGGTAAGAATCCCCTCACCAGGCTGAGAAAGAAGCCGGGCGGTAATTGACAGGCCTGTTACGATGCCAGGTACACCGATTACCCATGACGGATCAATCTGCCAGTTGTGCTGTTCACGGAGATGGTTCTTTAGACTTTGTGCAAATTCAGGCGTGTCGTGTGTATAGCCAAAGACACCATGCGATGTTCTTTGACGAATGGCATCGAGCACAACATCGGGGGATTGGAAATCCATATCAGCCACCCACAACGGCAGGATTTCTTTGCCGGTCGATGATGACCGATCAAGATAACGATCCCATTTTTCTGAGCCCGTGCCATGCCGATCAGGACACCGAAGAAATTCTTCAGCGAGATCATCAATTTTAAGGGCATGCTTCAACATGTTGATATCGTGACGAACCGAGAGAAACATTGCTAGCCCGGCCCATGAGCAAGGTGTTCTTTGGTGCTGCGTTTTTATGAACGAGCCGATTCCATAAAGACAGGCGTACTTGATGATTCCTCGGAATGAGTACACTGCAAGAAGTATCATGTTCCTGTGTTTTCAATGGAAAAACATTCTTTATTCTCTTGTTCCAGAAATTGAATCATTATGAAAAAAGTACTCGTATCGTGCTTTGTCGTTCTGTGGTGTGTGCTGGTCGCCAGTAGTTTGTTTTATGTTTCTGATTGCTTTGCAGCAACAACACGCGTTGTGACGCATGGGCCACTTCTTGGTCAGATTACGAGTTCGAGTGTGCGGGTGTGGGCTCGCACAAATGGACCAGGAACGATTGAGTTTCGTTATGGCGAAGATGCCGCATCGCTTGACAATGTTTCAGAGAGTGTTGAAACGACAGCCGCCCACGATTTCACAGGATGGACAACACTTCATGGTCTTGATCCAGATACAGAGTATGTGGCCAGCGTCTTTATCGATGGTAATCCAACTGGTGTACCCGCAACATTTAAAACACTCCCTGATAGCAAAGCATTAAGTGATCCGGCCCATAATCCTCGTGGGCTTTTTAACTTCTCTTTTACATTTGGTTCCTGTGCAAATCAGAACCCTTTACACGGGATTGGTCCAAGTCTGCCGACGTATGCAACGTTACTTGATAAACACGCTGATGAGGTTGATTTTCAGATCATGAACGGAGATTGGTTGTACGAAGAACTCCGTACAACACCGGTTGACGCGTGGGCAGGGAAGCAAGGAGTCGATGTCGACCAGCTGCCGGAG
Organism: uncultured Planctomycetaceae bacterium; assembly: GCA_913052575.1. GTDB lineage: Bacteria > Planctomycetota > Planctomycetia > Pirellulales > UBA1268 > UBA1268. The sequence continues at coordinate 2,997 of CAJXFK010000143.1, read as the reverse complement.
GTTGTCCGTGATATGCCAACAATTGTTGGTGTGTGGGAAAATTACAAGCTCTATCTCGATCGAGGTGCGAATCTCTCAGCATGGCATCGAAACGTTCCTGGTTTTTTTACGTTTGATGATCATGAGTTAGTCAATGATATTTGGGGTGCGGGGAGCACGGGTCGCCGGAATCGCCGTGCAGTGTTTCGTGATATCGGTACTCGGGCATGGCTTGACTACCTCGGCTGGGCAAATCCAGCGGCGTTTCCACACCCTGTGCATCATGGTCAGGCGACGCTGACAGCGGAGAGTGATGTCCTTGTTGATCCAGAAGCTAATTTTACATCGCTTCCTCTCGACGAAATGTTGAACCTCCATGTCCATTGGGGAACACCAGAGGCTGGTGTCAATGATCTTCGCTTCGACGATGATGCACTCGGTGACCCGAATTCACGGGTGTATGAAATCCGTGAGGTTCTCGACAAACACCGAGTCCGAATCTTTCCTGTACCAGTTGCTGATGGAAAAGTTGAATACTCAATTGGTCGTCGTAGCTATGGGAGCTTTCGAGTCGCAAACTGTGAGTTTTTTCTTCTGGATACCCGTGGGGCGAGGCAGATGCATGATATCCGACGGCCGCACCAACCAGACCTTACTATGCTCGGCATGGATCAACGCCATTGGCTTATGGAAAGTATGCAACAAAGTGACGCTGATTTCTTTTTTGTTGTGTCCTCAGTCCCCTTTATGATTCCCCATAGAGGGGCTGGTGGTTTTGAGGCAGCTTCAAACAAGGAAGAAGCGTGGACTGCTTTTCTTGATGAACGAGAAAAGCTGATTTCTTTCTGGGATACGCTGAAACGTCCAGTTTTTGTGATGACAGGAGATCTGCATAACAGTTTCGCAATTCAGATTACCGATCGTGTGTGGGAATTCTGTTCTGGTCCACATAACTCAGTCAATCATGTGCCGAGCCTCGATGAAGACAATAGGCCGGCGACTGGTATTTATAACTCTGGTGGTCAGCCATGTGATATTCGTTGGTCGACTTATGTTCTTGAAGACCTCCCACGATTACAGCGTCTCTATCCACACTATCTGGTTGTGCAGATCAACAATGTGTTCAATATGCCACAACAATTAGGAGGTGAGCGACTGGTTGCATACCCTCATCCACAGGTAATTTTCCAGTATCATGAAGGACGGACTGGAAAAATGGTCTATGCCGAGTCCGTGGTGTTGCCACGATAAGCCAGTGTCAACAGAAGCAAATCAGTGCATTGTGCATGGTGGATTCTTATCGCTTGAAATTCGGTCCCCTGCCTTTGCCACGTGAAAGGGTGTACGCCAGGAGATCGAGCACCTCTTCCTCATTTAATTGGTCGAGGAGACCAGCCGGCATGAGTGATTGAGTCGCAGGAAACATTTCTTCGATATCGGACCGCTTGATCACAGCGAACTTTGTTGCATCTTCAGGATCCGTCACGACTGTTATCTCGTCATCCGTCTCACTCACAAGTCGTCCTGTGTAGACCTTACCTTGCACTGTTTGGACGACATGTGCCTGGTACTGATCACTCACAACCTTACTCGGGTGGATCATTGCCTCAACAAGATCCTTCATTTTGAATCGACCTGCAGCCTGCGTCAGATCTGGCCCAGTGGCACCACCATCACCATCGAAGCGATGGCAGACAATACAGCGTGCGGCCGCAAAGGTTTTCTTTCCATGTGCAAAATTTCGGCTATTTTTTTTCATACCGGTTTTCACAGATGCAAGCACTGAGTCCAGAGTCCATTTCTGACCTGGACCTTCTGGCTTTGGAAGTGGTGGTGCAACATAGGGTTTGCGTATTCCAAGCGTCTCAAGGGCTAGTTTCTCATTTTCGGTAAAACCCTTGAGGCTTTCTGTTTCGATGTTGGCAAGAAACTTTCGATAGCTATTGCCACCCGTCCATGTTTGTGCCTGATTGAGCCAAGTAAAAAAAGCTTTTCTGTTGGTGAGTGACCACAGGTCTTTTTCATTGACCGTCCGCAATATATAGGCGTAGTGAATCTGTAGAAGATCTGTCCGATTCTTGAGTACTCCCGTCACCGCACGGCCATATCCAGCATTCCGCTTTGCAATACGCTCAAGATCGGCCAGATTTGGCGATATGTTTGTTTCACTCGAGGTCTGAGTTGCTAAAAGACCGATTAATTTTGAGACGATCTCTGGTGCCCGCACGGCTACAAGCAAACTCGATAGTGCTCGATTGAGTTCTCGAGAGTCATCTTTCACATCTGCAACATGGATATCTTTTGCAAATGCAGAATCTGTTTGAGCCCAGGTATTCTGTGACCGTGTCACTACTGCGTGTTTCCACTGGTGATCATCTGATGATGCCTCTTCAATTCGGCCTGAAGTCCATTCCCAGGAATCATCGGAGTCGATCACAGTTTCACGACCGTCATCATGTCGTATTCGAAGGCTCACCTTCAGGGCGGCCGGGCCACCATCATTTTTTAGTGCAACCCGTATCGTATTTGATCCTTCGTTGAACGATTTCTTTACGGGTTCACTGACTGGGTACATCCAGTCCTTACACGATGTAACTTTTTCTCCGTTGAGAAAAATATCACCACCATTGTCTGTGGACGCGACGATATGTGCAGCAGCAACAGATTCAGCCAATGAGAACGTTTTCTGAAAAGTCAGTTCTTCACCAGCTGAAGATTCTGCCTGTGCGTTCGACCAGATCCACCGTGCAACTGATTGCTTGGTTGAGTGTGATTGAGTTGCTTGGTGTCCAGCTGGAAACAACGGTGCAAACTTCTTTGCAACCTGTTGTTTGACACGTTCTGTTGGTTCACCAAGACGAATGAAGGCAAGCTCATGCGCTCGTATCAGATCAAGCAGCGTATCTTTGTCGAGACTTTCAACAGGTATTCGATCGAGTGCAGCAAGAACGTCTGGCTGAGCTGACGGTTCTGCCTGTCGTGCGACAGCAAGAGCGGCGTTGATGCATGCTCTCGGTT
>CAJXFK010000142.1 GCA_913052575.1 uncultured Planctomycetaceae bacterium | reverse complement strand
CAACGCCTTATCTTTGAACCATACATGGACTGGGAAAAACAATCGATTGCTGATAATACGCCATACGATGAATGGGTATTCGCAATGCTCACTGCGGACGGCAAGATTTGGGACAACCCGGCAGTCGGCTACCAGCTGCGTGATCGAGGCATGGCACTTCCATACGTTGACAATACTGTTCGTGTTTTCCTTGGAACACAAATTGGGTGTGCTCAGTGTCATGATCATCCATTTGACCAGTGGACACAGAAACAATTTTATGAACTTGCTGCATTGACCAGTGGCACCCGTGATCGTGACTTTTCTGGTAAGGGTGGTGGTGGCATGTCATCCATGATGGGCATGGGCATGCAGGCACAGGCAGGAAATGCAAAAAAGCTTGCAAAAGAACTCAATGAGGCACGTAAAAAAAGAGAGGTTCCTGCAAATGCGCTTCAATTTTTAAGGCTCAATACAACATCTGTAAATTTCAAACCAACGGCTCTCCAGCTACCGCATGACTATCAGTACGACAATGGTAAACCCAAGCAAAAGGTAGATGCCGCAGTCCTCTGGGGTAAAATTCCAGAGAAATATAAGGATGCGGATGGTCGTACGAAATTTGCTGGCTGGCTCACAGATACTGACAACCGGCAATTTGCACGTGCAATCGCAAACCGCATGTGGAAGCAAATGTTTGGTGTCGGTGTTGTTGAACCGGTTGATGATTTTCAAGAAGGAAACATTCCGGTATCTGAAACACTCCTGGAACATCTTACTGATGAAATGCTCCGATTAAAATTCGATCTGCGTGAATTTGTTCGTATTGTTGCATCGACTGAGGCTTGGCAGTCACGAGCAATTATCCATGAACCAACAGCTGCAGAACCGTATCTCTTTACAGGGCCAGCGCTCAAACGCATGACTGCTGAACAATTGTGGGATTCTACCCTCACACTTGTTGCTAATAATGAATGGGCGTTTCAGAGACCATCAGCTCAAGAAGTAGAAACAGTGGCTGCTGTCGATCTTGGCACAACACAATTTGATGATTTCATGAAGATTTACAAAGCTTATAATGCAGAGTTGGGACGCGCGGGTTACTCCAAGAAAATTCGCTCTGTCGCTGGCTATAAAGATCAGATTCTTGTTCGTTCAAGTGAATTACCTTTGCAGACCTTACCGCTGAGCCACTTCTTAAGCCAGTTTGGCGTTGGTGATCGTGATTCAATCCAAAGCCGAAGTGAAGGTGCGACCGTACCACAGGTACTCACAATGTTTAATGGTTGGACAACGCACACTATGCTTGAACGAGGATCAGTGATCTACGACAATGTTTCCAAACAAAAAACATCGACGGGTGCAATTGACACGATTTTCTTGTCAATTCTTGCGAGACACCCAACAGTCAGTGAACGTGGAATGGCTCGTCGTGAAATTGAAACAGCCGCACAGAGTCCAGCAGCCGGCTGTGGAAACCTCATTTGGGCACTACTCAACACCAGAGAATTTATGTTTATTCAGTAACATGCTGTCTTGAGTGATCCATCAGTCACAAAAAATGATGTATTCAGAACATCCTTCCCGTTCTAACTGTCCACGCCGATTGGACATTAAAAATACAATTTTTTGTGTCATATATACCAATAAGCGACCTTATATATTGGAGTTTCCGCTTCCTGTAGCTATTGATATTAGCTAAAATAAATGATTCATCGTTGTTCTAAGCGATATCTGAATATGGTCTTGTTTTAAGGGTTTTCATATGGCTAGCTGTGCACAAGAAAAATTTCTAAGGCTACGAGTGCTCTCGATTGCTTTCTGTGTTGGTGCTTTGCTCCTGAATGCATCCATGTGGGCTGCGAAGCCTGATTCCGATACAGAATGGAAACCTCCAAAACTGCCCGAGGCCGTAACCATGAAACCGGACGGTGCAGCACTCAATGTAGTGCCTATCGATCGAGGGGCACGATCCGACATTGAGCAGGCAGCGGCACAAATCGATTCAATTCTCGAGGCCTATTGGAATGAAAATAGCACCAAAGCTGGTAACAGAACTTCTGACCATGAATTTGTACGACGGGCTTATTTGGAACTCGCCGGTCGTATACCCACCATCAATGAGGCCAGCATATTCTGTGATTCAAACGATAGAAAAAAACGTGGAGAACTCATTGATACTCTCCTCGAGAGCCCAGGGTATGTCAGCCACTTTTACAATTATTGGGCAGATATCCTGAGACTGAAAGAGCGACATGAAAGAAATATCTTTTTTGAGCCGTACATGGCATGGGTAAAGGAATCGCTTGCAGAAAATATTCCGTACGATAAATGGGTATACAGCCTGCTGACTGCCAATGGTCGGATTGTAGAAAACCCGGCGACCGGTTTTCAACTTCGAGATGCTGGAATGCCTCTGGCATATGTAGACAACACGGTCAGAGTGTTTCTTGGCACACAAATAGGATGTGCCCAATGTCATGACCATCCCTTTGATCGATGGACCCAGCAGGAGTTCTACAAACTAGCGGCCCTAACAAATGGCAGTCGATTTTCTGCGAAACAGGTTTTCTTCGGTGGGATGGGAGAAGCATCATTTGGACCTAGTGACGCTTCAGTCAATGTAGAAGATGCACCTTCATCGAATTCGCCATTTAAAAATGAAGAGGACCTGATTCCGAATCTTGTCCGTCTTCGGTATGGTATGAATACCGCAATTGATGAAGGGAAAGTTGGTGGAGGAATTCGGAATTTTTTTGATTCATCAACGATGATGCTCAGCAGCATGGATGATGAATTCAGGCTGCCACACGATTATCAATATGACGACGGTGAACCACTTGATGTCGTCGAACCGGCAGTACTGTGGGGGAAGATTCCTGAATTTGCTGAAGACGAGGATAATCGGGCTCGTTTTGCTGCCTGGCTCACTTCCCACGACAACCGGCAATTTGCCAGAAATATCGCCAATCGCATGTGGAAGAAAGTGATGGGTGTCGGGCTGGTTGAGCCAATCGATGATTTTCAAGAAGGGAACATACCAGCTATTCCAGAGTTGCTTGAGCATCTCACCGATGAGATGCTGCGACTCAATTTTGATCTCCGTGAATTTGTGCGACTCCTCGTATCTACAGAAACGTATCAAAAAGTGGCCGTCATCTACGACCCGACAGCCGCCGAGCCACACCGATACAATGGACCAGCACTCAAGCGAATGACTGCGGAACAACTCTGGGATTCACTTCTCACACTGATTGCAACCAACGAATGGGCCTATCAACGACCAACTGCACAAGAGATGCAAACTGTCTATGGCATTGATATGTCCACCGTTGATTATGAAGAATTTGAACAGTCATTCAAAAATTACAATGATTACAGACGAGATTTGAACAGAACTCGCAATAAAAACTGTGGTTTAAATGGACTGACTCTCGTTCGTGCAAGTGAGCTTCCGCAGCCAAGCGGCTCGAGTCATTTACTTCGGCAGTTTGGCCAAGGAGATCGAGAGGCAATAGAAACCGCAAAACAGTCTGCAACAGTGCCTCAAATTCTGACACTCTTCAACGGCTGGATGACCCACGCCATGCTGTCGAAAGGCTCAGTCATTTATGATTCAGTCTCACAGCAAAAAACTCTTCAAAGTGCCGTTGATACGATCTTTCTTGCAATACTGACGCATGAACCGGATGCTGACATGCGGAAAGCTGCCGAAGCAGAAATCAAACAGTCGCCAAACCCTGCGATAGGCTGTGGAAATCTTATCTGGGCCCTTTTGAATACACGAGAATTCCTCTTTATTGACTGATCGAAACACCAACATGCTCATTGAAAACGCATTCTATTTTTATCAAAAACGATCAATGGGCCAAAACGTACATTCACCAACTCACCAATCATCCACATGACAGGAGTTCATACTATGTCTCACGATCGTTATGCAAAATGTGTTGAGGATCGACACTCCAGGCGGGCCATTCTTTCAGGTATTGCTTCGACCCTTGGTGTCAGTCTTATGTCACCGTGGTCTCATGTACTCGAAGCAGCACCTGCATCAAAAGCTACGAAGGCAAAAAAGGTTATTTACTTCTATATGGGTGGAGCAATGAGTCATATTGACACATTTGATCCAAAACCCGATCGACCAGATATTCAGGGTGATGTTGGTGTTGTAAAAACAAAAACACCGGGCATTGTCTTTGGCGAACACATGACCAATCTGGCAGAACTACAAGACAAACTTGCTATTGTTCGATCGATGACGACTGAAACAGCCGATCACAGTAAAGCTCGGTATTGGTTGCAGACATCCTACCCAGTACTTAACAGTATTCGACATCCGTCAATGGGTGCGTGGATTTCCAATGAAATGGGCAAGATAAATAAATCACTGCCTCCGTATGTGTTGGTTAACAGTGGTGGAAATGGCCATCCTGGTGCAGGGTTTCTTGATCCATCGCTTACTCCTGTCCCCGTCGCTGATCCAGAAAAAGGCATCGAGAACACGGAGCTTCCAAGCTATCTGACAGAAGCTGTTTTCAAACGAAGGCTCACACTTGCTGATCGTATTGATTCAAATTTCCGAAAACGATATGCCGGGTATCAGCTTGAGTCATATAACCAAATGTATAAAGATGCCGTCACACTTATGGGTGGCGCTGACCTTGAAGCATTTGACCTTACAAAAGAACCGGAAGATGTACAGGAACGATACGGTTCATCCCAAGTGGGGCTCGGTGCCTTGCTTGCACGACGATTGGTCGAGCATGACGTACGGTTTGTGCAAGTCGATTACGGCGGATGGGACATGCATAATGATGTCGCCACGAATATGTCAACAAAGGGGCCTGCTCTCGATAAGGCACTTGGTGCACTCATTCGTGATCTTGAAAGTAGTGGCCTTCTCGATGAAACACTGATTGTTTTGGCAAGTGAATTCGGCAGGTCGCCAGGGATCAATCAAAATGCTGGTCGTGATCATCATCCCGCAGCTTTCTCCTATCTACTTGCAGGAGCTGGCATACAGGGTGGTGCTGTTTATGGAAAATCTGATGAGCAAGGACATGGTATTGATGAAGATCCTGTTGGCATCACAGACTTCAATAGCACAATTACAGTCGCCTGCGGTCTCGATCCAAACAAGGAGCATTTCGCTCCTAATGGCAGACCTTTCAAAATTGGTGGTGGTGGCGACCCAATTTATGATGTTTTAACCTGATAAATCATGATCTCAATGAACGTTCGTAAAAGCCGTGAAGCCCTCTTGCTTCACGGCTTTTGCATTTCTAGATTCTCCGTCTAGAGAAGTCTAATTGATATCCAAAAGTCTCCGGAGAATTTCTTGTATGGCACGCTCCAAACAAAACTTTGCTCAGAAAATCCTTGGTTTGATTACCTATGGTATGCCCGCTCCTGTTCGACAGGTTGTCACTTCACGATGGATCGCAATACTCATCGTTATTGTTGTACCAATCCTAGTTGTAAGTGGTGTTCTCTCAATCTCATGGAATGGTTATCGACCAAGCTTCAATATTGATCAAAAACGAGCAGTTCAAGTAGAACGAGACCTTGAAAAGCAGGCGACACGAGCCGCTCAAGATTTACGAAAGATGGAAGATTCTAGACTTCGGTGAAAACCGTTACCTGTTTTCACCACCCTGCGAGACAGCTCATGCGACATGATCCAATTGATTCGGCTTTATTCATTGAACATCGAAATCAATTAGCTGCCAGACTTCCACCGAATAGTGTCGCAATAGTGCATGCAGCTGATCCCCTCACAACAAATGGTGATGGTGCTGTACGGTACGTGCCGGCTGCTGATCTTTTCTGGCTGACCGGTATCGAACAAGCTGAAAGTATTCTGGTTCTGGCACCAGATGCAACGCACTCAGCACATCGAGAGATACTGTTTATACAAAAGCCCAATGCAAACTTAGAGACCTGGGAGGGGCACATCCTAAGGAAAAAAGAAGCCCAGACAATTTCTGGTATTGATACCATTCTTTGGACTGAAAACTTTTCTTCTACACTGCATTCTATTCTTGTCGAGAAATCTCACGTCTTTCTGAATACCAACGAGCACGGACGAGCAGGTTTCGAGGTAGAAACGCGTGATCTCCGTATGGCGAGACAACTTCTGCATCGCTACCCGGTCCATTCGTTCCAAAGATTAGCACCTCTTCTTCGTGACCTCCGTGCGGTCAAAAATTTGGCTGAGGTCGAGATCATTCGAAATGCTGTGGCAATTACGAAACATGGTCTCGATAAAGTTCTATCGAATCTCAAGCCTGGTGTCCAAGAATATGAACTTGAAGCAGAACTTATTGGAGAATTTA
>CAJXFK010000141.1 GCA_913052575.1 uncultured Planctomycetaceae bacterium | reverse complement strand
CGTAAAATCGTGTGTAGCTCTGGAAATTTTTCCCATAATTCTCCTGAAGGTGCTTTCAAAGCAAACACGCCAATTACTGCACCAATCACCATGAGAGGCACTACACATCCAACCATTATTAAAAGCTTTGTAACGATTGGCATGAAAAGGGTCTCTCCATTATTTGAGTGTGATCAAATTATTGTTTTAGCTGGTGAAATTATCTCAACAAATTGAATAGTTAAAGCAACTGGATCAGGTGGTTCAATTTAAACTCACTCTATAGCGACCAGGGTACTTAGGCTCTCTGACTCTTACTTTCCGTTTTGGGCAGATAATGTTAATCAATAGCTTTTATTGCCGTCTAGGAACGCAGGCTGTGTGAGCAAATGGGCAAAACAGGCTGTACTTTCATTCGAAAAGTAGGCATTCGGAAATTCTAGAAAATTGTTTTGGTTTTTCCGTTTAGGGATGACCTTTGCAAACCTACCACCACAAGATTTTCAGGTCTAGAAAGGCCGCAAGAAAGGACGAATATGATCCGAGTGCAAGCGTATTTTCTTCTCAATTCTTTACTTTTAATATGGCCTCACTCCGTACAGCATGGAATAACGTTTATGGTAATAAACGGCTCCTAGCCTACGCTTTGATAGGTCTTCTTATAGGCGTCTGGGCCACCGAAATACTGCTTGTCCAGCACTGGAGTGCATGCCCAAGTACTGCTATCAAAACAGGTACATTGGTAAAAGATAGTGCTCGTCGGATGGCCTTGAACATCACTGCGTGTGGATTTTTTATCTGCCTTCTCCACAAAAACTTGCTCACTTTGGCATTTAGCCTTTGGACATTGAGTTTAAGCGTACTCATGGTTTATTCCAACTATTTCGGCAGGCCACTGTCATACACTGTTTTTATCAATCAATCACGCGAGGGACTTGCCGTAAGCGATGCGGCTTTCACTTTTTTACGTTGGGAGATTATAGTTTTTGCACTTTTCGCTTTTGCTTTAAAAGCAACGATTAGCACTGTAATCCCACGAAAACAAATACCAAAACAAGTCTACTTCAGATGGGCAACTTCCTATGCTATTTGCTATTTGCTTCTGGCATTTTTTCTCGCCGGTGTGCATAAACCAATACGTGAAATTCGTCTTGGAAGCCCAGAATATATCTACGGTTACGCAGTTGCCTGGATAACCGAATATCTGACCTTCGATAGTTCTGCATTACTAAAAGATGCCAATGAAAAGGCAAAGGTAAAAAGTGATGTACTTGTGAATATTGATTCCGCATTCCCTTTGGGAAAACATGTTGTGGTGGTCCAGGTTGAGAGCCTTGACTACCTGGCCGTTGAATCAACGGTCAGGAACAAATTTGTCATGCCATTTCTGAAAAGTCTCCACGAAATTGCAATGACGTACTCTGTCAAACCATTTCATAAAACAGGATCATGTGAAGCAGATTTTTCCTTACTAATGTCTGCTACACCAATCGGCAGTTTGAACCCCTTCCAGGTACCAGGTTTTTCTTACGAGCAGTCTCTTGCACAAGTTGCTTCTCAGCAAGGATACCGGTCGATTGCATTCCACGGTAACACAGGCAGTTTCTTTCAGCGGCGAAACGCCTATGAGCAAATGGGTTTTGATGAAATTTTTTTTTCAGAAGAGCTTGCAAATCATCAAATTGCTGGTGAATGGGATGAAGAGTTACTTGCATTTTCAGCCAAAACCCTTCGGGCTGCCAAGGACTCACAATTTCATTTTATTATTACAATTACGTCCCATGCGCCTTTCAAAAAATTGCCTATAGAAAAACGTGAACTATATAAACACCCGGTGACCATTCAGGAACGCTATCTCAATAACATGCGTTACGTTGATCGAACGCTTAAGTCATATGTAAAGCAACTTCCAGAGGACACTACAGTTGTTATATATGGCGATCATGAATCAAATGTCCGGGGCTACACTTCCAGCGACACTCATCAGGATCGTGTGCCGTGGTTTATTCTTCAAAAGGGTCGAGCATTGTCACATTTTCAACGTTCTCAGAAAAAAGGCTTAGCACTATCTGGAAATCTCAATCAGTTGGATATGGCTTGTTATCTCCGAGATTGTATTTCAGTAGCACAACAAAATGGTTTTCAATTTTCATCAAAAGATCGTTCTGAGCGAATTGCGGTAGAACCTCGGGTTGGTAGCACTACCATACGGTGATCACCTCCTACTAAGGTGTTTTCAACTGGAACGGCTTTGGAAAAGAATTGAATTATTTTAAGCCTGAAGTTGGAAATACGAACAAACCTACTTGTGTTACAAAACCAAGCAGCACATGAATTCGGCGGTAAAAAATAACTTGTTTTGAATTATTGCAGAATCCTATATCGTCCACTGGCATTTTTATTGAAACCCTGGTTTGAGGGATTTTCTTTATTTCCAGCGACCTGAAAAAAGGTCCTGATTCTTGTTAAGAAATTATAGCCCGACTCATATAAATCCTGACCGGTTAGTGAATGAATCCACTTGTGTTTAGCGACGCAATGGAAACATCATCCTCAACTGATGTCCGAGCCATTCATTCCTGAACCTGCTTCTGAAGTAAAAGTAGAGAAGCTTTGAGGGCTCTTTCTGCTCTGCTCGAAATATCTTGATTATTCGATCGATACCGGCCGATTCTTTCAAGACTTCGTGAACCATCGCATGAGCACCTTTGAGTGTTGGTACTTTTGCTCATAGGCCACAGCAAATGAATGCGAAAGTCTGATCGTGAAATTTTATATCCTCGTAACGGCATGTTGGATCGCTTTGTTTGCATGCACGCATCCCGCTAGTGGTGCACCAATTCTTCCAGATTGCCAACCTCCTGAAACTCGGGCTGAACTCTGGTGGGAATCACTTATTGGGTCTCTGGAAACAGACTGTTGGCGACCTCTCTCTTTTGCAGAATTCTTAAGCGACGGGTGGGAAAGCCCCTACGATTCCATTTCACATCACACTCCTCGTCAGACATGGATTAATAGTGCCGATGGTGCTTTTTATCGACTTGCCGTACTATCTGGTTCATGGGCCCAAGGTACGTCTGAGGTTACGGACACAGCGAACGGAAGTGTTTTTCTTTTTACGCCGTTCAATCGTCGCTTTGAGATTGGCTGGTTTCTTCCCTTTTCTGTAATTGCTCCTGATGCGACCAGTCCAGTGACTGAGACTTTTCGGGGGACGGGCGACCTTACTGTAGCACCGCGGTTTCTCCTTGCCGAAGATAAAGAATACTCATTCACTGCTAATTGCTACATTCGTTGCCCTACTGGGAACGTACTCACAGGAAATGGTGTGACCAGTCTCTCACCAGATATCGAATTCTGGATTAACCCAACTGGTAAATGGATTCTTCGTGGAGGAGTTGGTGTAACCGTTCCTACAAATCTTACAGCGGGTTCGCTTCCGCTGCTTGAAGCAAACCCCTGGACAGGATTTAACCTTTCACCGAGTGCCTTTAGTTCCTTTGACGCTCGGGTTGCCGGTGGATTGTATCTCACTGACGATGAAGCTCCTTTCTTCAAACATTTGTGTGGAACAGTCTCAACCAACTTGCACACTCAAATAAATGGTGGAAACATGACCTACTTCAGTGTGACCCCGGGAATGCGGACAGGCGTCGGTCGTGACTGGTATCTCCTCGCTGGCTTTGAGGTTCCTCTGGTTGGGCCATTGCCGTTTTCGAATCAGGCTATTGTCCAACTCATCAAAAACTTTTAGAGAGTCACTCGGAACACTCAATTTGTACACACATGTGTACTTTTAGAAAAAGCACACCTTGAGTCGTGGGCAAAAGTTATCCTCTGAAGCTGAAATCCATCATGCTCAAGTTTGGATACTGGGAAGATAGAGGTGGTGGCCTCTATGACCCTCTAGCGTCTTCAAAGACGTCTAGGAACACACGATGTTTTGAGGCTTGGCTTTTTTCATTTTCTGGTTACACATTGTAACCTTTGTTGATCCTTTTTAGCGTTGACACGTGTTGAGGAGTCACAGATTGCTTAGATGAGATTGCGTTCGAACAGGCGTTTATGTTGTCGCTCAACCAACATCACCTCAACATTATCTCGTTTTATAGAGAGTATGGATTTTGGATTACGCGCGTTTGTAGCCTCGTGCAGAACTTTTCGGGGTTTTTTTCTTTGTGGGGAAATACCCTCTTCTGTTGTGGTCGTTGTCATGCAGCGCAAGCATTTCTTCAAGACTGTAGCCCGTCGGGTCAATACCGTGGCTTTGGAGCAGATGCCGCTGGATGGCCTCAACCGTAGGGTTCCAACGGCCATTTACATTCCATCGCGGGCCGCCTATTCGGCGGATCGTTTCAGCTGTTGTCTCGACTCCCCGCGCGAGCGGCAGAAGGAGTCCGACTTTGACACATGCTACGAAATAAGAAAGGCTGGATCTTCTGTTCATTTAAGAAACTCCTGATGAATCCGCCTACGTTAAAGATAGCATATTTTTTCTGATGGGTAACTACGGCCAGTATTTAAGATTCTGGGATATGTCATCTTTGCGTCTGTTGCCGGGATCCTGCACGGTTGACCCTTTGCGAGAGAAGGTGCGTCTACAACCCCACCAGGATGCCTAGTTTTTGCACGGCTATCCCATGCCTGGTTTCGCTACACTCAGAGAAAGAAGTAATAAACCTAAACCCAAAGAGTGTGTGATCACTAAAAATAACAAATGAATCAGCCAAGTAAAAAACAATTTTTTGAATATATGTCTGACACGTTCGGTTATGAGTTTGGTTGTGAGCGTGCTTACGAGTTATTAAAAGATGTAATAAGAGAAGCCAATAACAATCAAGGAACTCTCAAGGAATTTGAAGAGCTGAAAAATCTGAATAAACAAGATAGTGAGATTTACAGAAATTACTTGGCTGAAAAAGGGATTGAAAAAACACCATCAGAAGTCAGGGAACATTTTGCAACCATCGAGTATGGCTTGGAATTTTTCTCTGAAAACAATCAAGCCCACGAGGAGAATTAGACCTTTGATAGCAAAGGCACTTCTTCCCATGGATTCACATTGCTTCAACCTGTGAGGACGTGAAGCGACAGCAAAGTCACTTCTGATTCTTGCTATTCACTCCAGAAAGCAGGATACTGCTTGCAGCACTACGCATTAGTTGAAGCAAAGAAACAGAAAGTGAAGAAGAAATGACTCGTCGAGGAAATGGCTATTTAGACGAAGCCACAGAACGGCTCCGAGATGAGCAGGAAAAGGAGAAAGATCCTAAAACGGCTTATGAAGATCAGATGTCTGAGGAAAGTCAGCGTGAAGATGAGTAAGTCATTCCGATGAATGCTGCGTCATTTGTTCATCACCCTACTGCATTGTTATAAATACAGAAAACCTCTTATGGCATCTCGGCTTTTTTCTCTGTGACCCTCATTGAAGACTCGTGTGCAAATACTTTTCTATTCTTCAGGTGCAGCACGAATAGCTATTTCGATTGGCTTCGTTTGATCCGCCGTAACAGTCACACTAAGACCACTTGTATTGTAATCGGCATACCGACGAGGAACTGTATGCCCATGTGAATGATCTCTTTTTGCCAAATCTTCAGTCAAGACAATCTGGACAATGACAACCTCATAGGTTCCAACTGGCAAACCAATTTTCCCATTTATATTTGTTGGATGAAACACACCCCGATTGTTCACTCGGCTGGCGAAGCACGTGCCATCTGTAATGTTACGAAATTCGATACTGCCAGAGGTAAGACATGACCCATCCTGAAATCGCACAATACCCTTTGTTGGACCAATAGAGTACGCACATCCAGTCAGAGCCATGAGAAAGAGGATGCATGTCGCACATGAAATTGGTTTTGAGAAGGCATTTCTCATGGAGCCAACTCAACAATCTGTGCATCATCTCGATTTGCTAGCGTTCCAAGAATTTTCGTATCAGTTCTTGAATTTAAAAACCGAACACTACCATCAACCATTGCAAAGTAAACTCCGCCAGGATGCCAACTCCCAAACGAAAACATATCTGCCATAACATCCTCTGGACTGTTCGCTAACCTAAGTCCAGGTCCTGCAAGGCGGCACGACGCAGGGAGATGATCGCCGTCATACGCAGGAACATCGAATGGATATTGCTCGAGTTTGGTAAGAGGAACAAATTTTTCTCCCATAAGAAAAGTGTTCGATGTTCCATCACTCACTGCCGATATTTGAATTCTATCAAATGCATCGACGGCTCGGCCGTCTACGCACTTTGGTCGCACGCTGATAATGACACCTGTGCCATTTCCTCCATAATAAAAATCAGTCATATCTCCAGTAGCCCCAGGCGTAAGGTCACCATGATTTCCTGAATAGTCACAAAGTGCCCCACGAACTACCAGTGGTGGACGAGGCGGGATAGGACAACCACAAGGTGCCCAACCGCTGGCTTGGGCCAAATTGCGAACACCCACCGAATTTTGACCACTACGACGACTTGGACACAGAAAAATATCTGGTACTGCCGTAAGGAGATCTTCATCGTGCTGATACCAAGGCTTTGAAAAATCCCATCTTTCACCGTAAGCAGACTGCTCAATAAATGGCATCACACGTGCTAACCATGTTGGTGTTTCTAACCCACACTTGTTCGATTGCACCGCATCGGGCCGTGATTGATAGCGAGCTGGCGGATAATAACCCAGGGCATCATGATGCAATGCTGTCGCTAAGGCCAA
>CAJXFK010000140.1 GCA_913052575.1 uncultured Planctomycetaceae bacterium | reverse complement strand
CCTCAACAACTGCGGGTTCTGGTGGAAGGCCAGTAAGGTCATATGACAGACGTCGGGCCAGCGTTCGGCGATCAGCTTCCTCAGCGGGTATAAGCCCTTCTGTTTCAAGCTTTGAAAGAATGAAAGAATCAACAGGGTTACGAACCCAGTCCTGTTTTTTTACGGCTGGCACGTGAGAACGGGACGGTGGAATGAATGACCAGTGTGGTTCGTATTCAGCACCTTCTTTAATCCACTGGGTGAGAAGAGCTTTCTGGTGAGCGGAAAGTGTTTTTTTTATTTCGGGAGGCGGCATGACCTCTTCAGGATCGTCAGAATAAATGCGGTCGAGCAGGACTGTTGAATCTGGGTCACCAGCAACTATTGCTCCGTATTCAATGGCATCATCACGACGATCGAGGCGAAGGTCAGCCTGACGGCTTGCCGAGTCTGCTCCATGACAGGAAAAACAGTTTTCAACCAAAATTGGACGAATGTGTTCGTTATACGAAAGTGGCTCTTTGGCTTGGACGATCCCTAGCGAGAATCCAATCGAAGATAGAACGAACACCACGCCCCTTATACAAAGAGGTGGTTGAAATCGTTGTCCTAGAAACCGCATCGCTGAGGGTTCCATCGATGTAACTCCAGAGAGATTCGTTGGGAACACCCACGTCGCCGTTTCATGGCCGAAAGCCGTTCAACGCGGATCCCAGAGGGATCGATCAGCGGGGTATGGATATATGTCGTCATATCCTGTCCTATTATTAGCACGTTTTTCCTGTAACGGCAAGAAAAACTCCGCGTTAATGAGGTGTGGAAATACTAAAAAATGGGTTTTTCATACCAAAATGCAACAGGGATCAGTTCTGTTTCATATGGAGATTTTGGTTCTGCCTTTATTTGGTTCTGACACTAGGAGTGGCGATCACGAATAATGAATGACTCAGCATCAATGATTGTTTTCGGAAAGCATCAAAAAGTACGTAAGATGCAAATACTTTTTGTATGGGTCTGGCGTGCACACATATTCAACAATGCGCATATATCTTCAAAAAGTAGTTCTCTTTTTTAATCTGCAGGATATCCAAAAATGACTCGACACATTCTGTACATGCTCTGCTTTATAAATTGTTGGGTGCCGATGCTGTACGCCGCTGAGCCGCTGGTTCCCCATCACGCTGAGTGGCAGTCGATTACAAAAGCAATTCGTGAAGGAAAGCCAAAGACCGGAAGAGATCTACTCGCAGGCATTGAACAGTCTGCCATCGAAGATAAACATTGGGACGAGGTTGCTCGTGCTATCGCGACACGTGTGTTACTTGAGAATTCAGATCGCCCAGCAGATGACCCACAGCGTTTGATTGATTTGGATGCTGCTACAAAAATCGCACCATTACAAACGCGTGGTGTGCTGCAAGCTATTCAGGCAAACTGGACGTGGGGATTTTTCCAGGCGAATCGATGGCGATTTGCACAACGGACAACTCAAATGAAGAATGACGCAGATCGCGACCTGTCAGAGATCAGCTCATGGGATCTCCTTCAGATTGTTCTTGAAATTCGTGATCAATTTGAGAAGGCATTGGCATCTGATGCAGGACTTAAAAAGCTTTTTGTTCGTGATTGGACAATGCTTCTTGAGAACGGATCACTGGGCGACGCCTACCGGCCAACTCTCTGGGATATCGTGGTACGGGATGCAATCGCGTTTCATCAGACAGGCGAAAGGGGTCTTGTTGATCCCGAAGATGCATTCGAGCTTGAGGCGTCGAGTCCGGCCCTTCAGGACGTTAATGCCTTCCGGGCGTGGAAGCCAGCCCAAGCTGAAGCAGGCAATGAATCAGTAAGTGATAAAGATTCACCAGTACTTCGGGTCATCAGTCTTTATCAACAGATCTTGGATTTTCATGCAGATGATGAAGACCTGACAGCCTTTCACTCGGCAGATCTTGACCGTCTTATCTGGGCGCGTAGTGTGGTAGTTGCTAACGCAGGGGCTGAACCAGACGAGGAGTTTTGTAAGGCGTTACGAATTTTTATTGAGCAGGCTGGGGATCATGAGATCAGTGCAATGGCGAGATTCCAGCTCGCAGAGATCATTCGTTCTGAAAGCCCAGCTGAAGCTCGGAGTATCGCAACGCTGGCAGTTGATCGCCATCCGGGAAGCATCGGTGGGAAGCAATGTCAAAATCTTATTGTTCAAATTGAAGCCAAGGAAGTCTCTGTCACAACAGAACGTACCTGGGCCGAGCCATGGCCTGCCATCGAGGTTACATATCGCAATATTGACCGACTCCATCTGCGACTTGTCAGGGCGAATTGGGAAGAGCGACTGCGCGAAGGTAAACCATCTGGGCAGTGGATTGATCAAAAAGATCGGGGCCAGATCCTCTCACTTCCAATTCTTCAATCGGCCACTATGGCTCTTCCTGCAACTGATGATTACCGATCGGCAATCCAAAATACATCAGTCCAGGCAGTTTTTGAGACTGAAACAATTGCTCCTGGTGCGTACTGGGTTGTATGCAGTCCTCGTGAAGATTTTAGTGAGAGTGATAATGTTGTTTCAACAACACTCATCTGGGTCAGCCAAATTTCCGTTGTGAATGCCACAGGTCATCAAGCACAGCGTGCACAGCACACGGGGTATGTTGTTAATAGTCAAAGTGGCGAACCAATTCGAGGAGCCAAAGTTACCGTGTGGCGGCGTGACCGAAACTCTCGGCCTCGACGTATGCTTCAACAAGAAAGTGTGAAGACAGACCAAGATGGTCACTATGAGTTGAAGGCCGAATCAGGACAGGAAGCTGTTCTTGTTGTGACTTCGAAAATGAATGGCACGATTCACCGCATGCTTACTGAGCCCGAACGATTTTGGCAGCGAGAACGTACGTCACAGGTGCAGCGGTCAATTGTTCTGATGACAGATAGAGGAATCTATCGACCGAGTCAGCAGCTTCATTTTAAAGGTATTCTGCTTGAGCAATCAGCGGATCGTCGCGGTGCGATCGCGGTTTCGAAAACTTCAGTTGAAGCAACATTGCAAGACGCGAATGGGAGACAGATTTCAAAGCTTCCTCTGCAAACAAATGAATTCGGATCTTTTCATGGTTCCTTTTCTATTCCAACAGGTTCACTTCCAGGAAGATGGTCCGTGCGAGCTCAGGGCAGTGGCGGCACAGGTATGGTGGGTGTTCGAGTTGAGGAATATAAGCGTCCTAAGTTTCAGGTTGAATTGGCCCTACCAACAGAGTCAGTTCAGTTGACGAAGGATGTCGAGCTCTCTGGGACAGCTTCAACCTACACGGGGTTATCAGTCGCAGGAGCAAAAGTTAAGTGGAACGTGAAGCGAGAGGTTCGTTTTCCAATATGGTGTCGCTGGTGTTTTCCATGGCTTCCATTCGATAGTGGAGTGCAACGTATCGCCCGTGGGCAGGCAGTAACAGATGCTGATGGAACATTCACAATAACATTCCCCGCGGTCCCCGATAGAGTTTTACCACCACAGTCACTTCCAACATTTACCTATCACGTGACTGCTGATGTGACTGATATAGCTGGTGAAACACGGTCGGATGACATTCGAGTATCGGCCGGGTATGTGGACGTGGAAGCAACTCTTGATGTCCCGGATTGGCAGACGGCTGACAACGGAAACCCTGCTTCAGTTCGAATAGGTATCTCCACCCGTTCACTTGATGCGGCTCCTCGAGGAGTGTCTGGAACGCTGCGGATCAACCGTCTTGTACAACCGAAGCGTGTAGCCCGAGGTGATCTCATGAATTCTCGTGTTCCGTATGACATTTTACGGAAACGAAACGGACGAGGGCTTCGTGTTCCTCCAGTGCCACAGGATGATGATCCAAAGACATGGGCTGAGGGAGAGGAGATCTTTTCCACCGAAGTTGTGACAGATGTATCAAGTGGCTTGGGGCAGGCTGCCGTGCCACTTGATGTCGGTATCTACCGAGCAACATTTATCATTCCTGCGACTTCAGAGTGTCCTGAAGTGATGGCAACTCGACTTATCGAGGTCATCGAGATGACGGCAAAACATTATGAGATAAAGCAGCCATTTGTGCTTCGTGTTGAAAAATCGAGTGTTGAGGTTGCCGGTAAGGTCCGAGCCATTGTGGGCACTGGATATAAGCAAGGTGTTTCTCTCGTCGAGGTCGTAAAATCCGGCCGCGTTCTCAAACGTTATTGGACGAAAAAAACACGTACGCAAACGCCAATTTTATTCAAGGTAGAAGATGCGCATCGTGGTGGCATCACCCTTCGTGCATGGATGGTTCGTGAGGGCCGTCTTCATTATGAAACGCACAGGGTCGATGTCCCGTGGACAAATAAAAATCTATCTATTGAATGGGAGCGTTTTACGAGGCGATTGGAGCCATCAACGAAAGAAGTCTGGCGGGCAACGATTCAGACTGCAGCTGATCCACTTGCTGGGCCAGCACAAGCAACCATCGCAGAAATGACCGCAACGCTGTACGACCAGTCACTTGATGCCCTCACATCACATCAATGGCCATCTCTGTCTCTGTTCGTGCAGGAAACAAGTCATCAGCAGTTGAAGTTTTCAAATTCTGCGAAGTCGATGCAACAGATTTATGGGGGATGGCGGCGTCATCATCAGAGTGTCAACATTTCGTATCATCGATTCCGTCATCCATTTGGATCACCATTACATGGTGGCTTCGGAGGCATGCTTGGTGGTCGGGGTATGGTGCGAAGAAGATCAATGCCAATGGCTGCGATGGCGGCACCTGAAATGGCGATGGCCGACGGAGCGATGGCTAAAATGAAAGCCCCTGATGAATTGATGGCAGAAGCCGATGTTGCTACTGAGGGTCGCGGAAGTCAAAGCGATAAAGACAATAACACAGAGGAAATTCGAGGTGGAGAGAGTCATTCAGCACCACCTCCACCACGTCGCAATATGGTGGAAACCGCCTTTTTTATGCCGACCCTTATTTCAAACAAGGCCGGAAGCGTAACGCTCGAGTTTGTCTTACCTGACACACTCACAACCTGGCAATTCAAAGCGCTTGCGCATGACAAACAGATTCGAAGCGGAACACTTTTTGATACGTGTGTTACCTCAAAAGACTTGATGGTAGAACCGATGCCACCACGCTTTTTACGTGAAGGCGATGTTGTGGAATTCCCTGTAAAAGTTAGTAATACAACGAGTGGACGTCTTGTAGGAACAGTCCGACTTGCTTTGTCTGATGCACGAACCAATGACAGTCGTGATGCACTCTTGGAGAATCAGAACGAACAGTCTTTTGATCTCGTCGCTGGAGCGTCTGAGGCAATATTTTTCACGGTCAATGTTGCAGAGGGCACAGATGTTCTCTTGTATCGTGCGACAGGAACGTCCACCGGAAGCGGTCGTAATCTTGCTGATGGAGAGGAAGCGATGTTGCCCGTGCTTCCTCGTAGAGTACTCGTGACGGAGACTATTCCGGTCACTATTCGTGGTGGTGAGAGTACGACAGTGGTACTAGAAAAGCTTTTAGGTAGCAACAAAAAGGATTCGGCTGCTATTCAGAATGAATCACTGGCTGTTCAGGCCGTATCAAATCCAGCATGGTATGCCGTGATGGCGCTGCCTTATTTGATGGAACGAAGCGATGAAAGTGTTGATGCTCTTTTTTACCGACTCTATGCGAATCTGTACGCGAAGCATCTTGCAACAAGTGATCTGCGAATTGAAAAAATCTTTGATCAGTGGCGAGGGACAAAGGCACTAGAGAGCCCGCTTGAAAAAAATACAACGCTTGTCAAAACACTTCTGGCAGAAACACCATGGGTTCGTGATGCTACAAGTGAAACTGAAGCAAGGGTACGTATAGCGAATCTCTTCGAACAGAATCGTGTCAATAATGAAATTACTGCGGCAATTGAACGGCTCAATAGTTTAAGAAACCCAGATGGAGGGTGGCCGTGGTTTCCAGGAGGTCGATCATGCGATTCTGTAACGTTATCTATTGTTGCGGGTTTTGGCCGACTACGAGCGAATGGAGTCAAACTTGACATGTCTCCGGTTCGAGCAGCATTGCCATGGATTGATGCCCGCCTTATTGAAGAGCAGCGCATTGCCCAAGAGCGACAGGAGCGGGCTCGTAAAGCTGGGAATATGGCATTGGCCTCGGAGCCAGTGCTTACTCCGCTGGGTGTATTTGCACTGTATTCAAGAAGTTTTTTCCTGGCTGATGCTCCGCCTGCCGGCGAGGCGGCTGAAGCCCATGCATGGTGCATGCGGGTAGGACGAAAGAGTTGGACGGAGCTCTCGTATAATCGTAGTCAGGGGCAGTTGGCGATTGCACTTTTTCGTGGTGGGGAGCGTGAAACAGCACAGTCGATTATTGAAAGCCTCAAGCAACGAGCCGTGGGTGGTCCCCGGGGTGAGCAGGCCGCTGATCGTCAAGAAGACAACTGGCAAGGCATGTGGTGGCGGAACCGACACCCAGGTTGGTGGAGTTGGGCTCAGGCTCCGATTGAAACGCAATCACTCATGATCGAGGCATTCGATGAAATTGCTGGTGATTCATTTTGAAGAGTTGACGCAGCTTTTACTGGACTGCAAAATGGAGCACCGTCGAGAAGTGACAGAACTTGTCATCGTTTTGCGAGCAAGCGCGCTGGCGGCGTCGAAGCGCGGTTCCTGGGCTTCGTCAACCAGAGCCGGCTGCCATCGGTCTATGCTTCGGGCGATGTCGTGGTGTTGCCGTCGACCGCGGTCGAAACCTGGGGCCTCGTGGTCAATGAGGCCATGGCCTGCGGCGTGCCGGCGGT
>CAJXFK010000139.1 GCA_913052575.1 uncultured Planctomycetaceae bacterium | reverse complement strand
ACTGTTGAAGTACGCTGCTATCGGCGATGGTGAGGACCCGTCAAATGTTGATGACGGACCAGGTGATAGCAACAGTTACGACTAGTAGAAAATTACTATGTGGAGTGAGAGGTAATTTGCATGGCAAAAAAACAGAAAAACACGTCGAATGGTCTGAGTAAAGTATTTCTACCCGGGCTTGCTGTATGCGTTGGCGCAGGTGTCCTGATGTATTTCTTTTCAGGTACCAATCTGGCCTCAGAGACAATGGCCATGCAGCGACAACTACTCAATGAAAGTAGTGATCCGACATCGAGTAAGAATGCAATACGAGAAATCATGCGAAACATTGATCAACTACCAGCACAGGAAATACGAAAAGTCCGGCAAGATCTTGGACGATCTGTGGGTCAGTTGTCGAAGCAGTCTGCGGAGAAGTATCTTCAATTAAGTAAGGCCGAGCGGCCCGCATTTCTTGACGAGGGGCTTGGGAAGATGCAGCTTGTCATGGCTCTTTTTGATGCGACAAACCCTGGTGGTATGCCAATCCGCACACAAGAAGATGTTAATCGTAGAGAGCGTTACCGTAAGCAAAAGGAAGCCGCGAAGAAGAAGCCTCCGGAGGAGCAGAAGAAACCAAAGCCAAAAGCAATTGAGAAATCCAGTGATGATGAGAAAAAGAAGCCGACAATCTCCCCAGAGAAACTCTACTTCGAAGCCCTTCTTAAGCGGGCCGAGGAAAAAAACATCGATCTTGGACGATTCGGGAGATATTACGGCGGAGGCAGGCGATGACGACCGTAGAACTTTGGGTTCGAAGTTGCTGCCACTTTCAAAGGTTAGAACCTTTTTTTTGAGTTTCCGGAAATGGTGAAATAGTTCATGTGGGTGATTCAGTTCATCTAGTCAGTGAATTCGTGCTTTCATGTGACGCCAGCATTTTTGGTGAACTATACTGTTAGGGATGCAACCAAGAATCGAACTCCTTGCGCCAGCCGGAAATCATGAGTGCCTTCGTGCAGCAGTTGCGAATGGGGCTGATGCAGTCTATTTCGGGCTGAATTCTGGTTTCAATGCAAGGGCCCGGGCAGAGAATTTCTCACTCGAAGAATTACCCAGTGTGATTACATTTTTGCATCGATACGGTGTTCGAGGATACGTCACCCTCAATACGCTTATTTTTACCAATGAGTTGCCAAGCTTTGCAGAAACACTCGCCGCTATTTCAGATTCGGGAACTGATGCCGTGCTTTTGCAAGATGTTGGTGCAGCGTGCCTTGCACGAGAGATCTGCCCTGATCTACCAGTTCATGCATCGACCCAGATGACTCTCACCAGTGCAGAAACAATTCGGCTAGCTGAAAAAATTGGGGCTCAACGTGTTGTACTCGCACGAGAGTTATCCATTCATGAAATAACGGATATTGCAAAAAATACTGATATGCCGCTGGAAGTATTTGTGCATGGGGCATTATGTGTTGCCTATTCTGGGCAATGTCTGACCAGTGAATCACTCGGTGGTCGAAGTGCAAATCGTGGACAGTGTGCTCAGGCATGCAGGCTTCCATATGAGGTTATCTGTGACGGAGAACATGTTGATCTAGGAAATCAGAAATACTTGTTATCTCCACAGGATTTGGCGGGCTTTGGCCTCGTGACCGAACTTTTGGATGCGGGAGTAACGTCCTTGAAAATAGAGGGGCGGCTTAAATCACCAGAGTATGTTGCGTCCATTACGCGACACTACCGTCAGGCAATTGATTCGGCGGTTTCGGGAAACCCGGTACTTTTTGAACCGAAGCAGATTGAGGAAATGGAGCTCACCTTTTCGAGAGGATTCTCTCCGGGGTGGCTTAATGGCTGTGACCACAAGATGCTTGTTCCAGCGACTAGTAGTGCAAAACGTGGTGTGTTCCTTGGGCATGTTCGGAATATTTCAAGAGAGTGTATTACGGTTTCGCTGCAAGCATCAGTAAAGCGAGGAGACGGTGTTGCCTTCGATACTCAGGCTGATGTCGCGTCTCAAGGTGCACGAGTATATGAGGTATTTGATCGGGGACGATCACTTAAAGAATCTGTAAGCGGCGGTGTTGTTGAACTCACATTTGGTCGAGGAGATATCGATTTTGAAAAAATTGAAAACGGCTCACAGGTATGGAAAACAGATGATCCACAAGTGACCCAGCGTTTGCGGAAGTCTTTTCAGTTATCCCAACATGGAAGACGGCAGCCAATCGGTCTTAACGTCTTCGCGGCGGTAGGTGAGCCACTGAAAATCACGGCAACGCTCTCAGATGGTCGCAGTTGTGAGATTGTTTCAGAGACGACATTGCAAGAAGCGAAACGTCATCCCCTCACACAGGTAATGCTTGCGGAGCAGCTCGGTCGTCTCGGTGGGACACCATTTATGCTGGGAGATGTAGCCGCAACCATTGAAGGCAATCCGATGGTACCGTTTAGTGTTTTGGGAAGCCTCCGAAAGCGACTTGTCTTAGCTTTAGAGGAATTGGTGAGTGTTCAGCCTGTACGGCATCGGCAAAGCGATATTGATAGAAGCTTGCGAAAGATTTTAGAAGCCGTCTCGTTAGGAAACAAAGCCGAATCATTCAATGAAGTAAAACCTGCTCTGCATGTCATGGTGCGAACACTGCCGCAATTAAACACTGTGCTGCAGCTCGGTGAGAAGAATCTTTTGGCAGATTTTTCTGACATTCGGCAATACCGCACCGCAGTAGAACTGGCACAGCAAGAAGATGCTCACCTATTTATTGCGACGCCTCGAATACAGAAGCCATCTGAACTAGGTGTTTTTGCGTCATTGGCAAAGTGTGAACCAAGTGGTGTTCTGGTTCGAAATTTTAGTGGTCTCGAATATTTTAGAGACAGAGGCATTCCTGTGACGGCCGACTTCTCTTTAAATGCAACAAATCCACTGACGGTTGATTTTTTCAAGCAAGAGGGTGTCGAACGAATTGCGGTTTCATATGACTGTAATCGAGAACAACTTATTGAGTTAACTACAGCTGTGCCAACTGGCTTGCTTGAAGTCGTTATTCATCAACATATGCCAATGTTCCATATGGAGCATTGTGTGTTTTGTGCGGTATTATCTCCAGGGACAAACAAAACAAACTGCGGTCGGCCGTGTGATGACCACGTTGTACAACTCCGGGATAGGATTGCTGTCGATCATCCTCTGACTGCAGATGTAGGATGCCGGAATACACTTTTTAATGCCGTGCCGCAAAGTGGAGCAGAAGTGGTGGGGCAACTTATCAGGAGCGGAGTGAAGCACCTACGAGTAGAAATGCTTCATCAGGATGAAGCTGAAACGATAATTATTATGAAGATGTACCGAAAACTTTTGAGTGGAGAAGTTACGGGGAATGAAGTCTGGAACAAACTGAAAGCCGCAAATCGTGTCGGTGTTACTCGAGGAACACTCGAGGAGCGAAGAAATCCCCTTGCCATTCTCTAAAAAATTTTAGTTCCAAGCTTTTTGACGATAACGGGAAGGCGTGAGGCCCGTATGCTTCCGAAAGAGGCGAGTGAAGTGGCTCTGGTCAAAAAATCCACAGCGAGAGGCAATCAGCTTGACAGGTTCGTTTGATTCAATGAGTAGACGTCGAGCAAGCTGGACACGAAGCCGCAGAACATACTCACCTGGACTCATTCGAAACAATTTTCGAAAATCCCGCTGAAGCTGGCTGGTTGAAAGACCAGATTGTTCAGCCATCTTCGGAATACTTACATTTTTGCAACAATTTTCCACTGCATACTCGAGCGAAGGAGTCAATCGCTCGTAGTCGTGAGGAGCCTGACCTGGCTGATCAATCGGTGTTAAGACACCAGCCAAGCCAATCACATTGTTTGTATTATCCGAGAGTGGAAGTTTCGTACACAGGTACCACCGAGGCATGCCAGAGTGATGGGTGACCAATTCAGCCTGATTGTGAACTGGCTGCCTGGTTTCCATGACACGCTTGTCTTCTGCGTCATATTGAGCGGCGAGAGCTTCTGGATGGAAGTCATAGTCCGACTTGCCAACCATCTCTGATTCATTTGAGCATCCATGAATGCGCAGAAAACATTCATTGACACAAATAAATAGACCTTGCCGTTCTTTTACAAAAAAAGACGCTTCCGGTATCGCATCAAAAAGTGATGCCACAAGGCTATTTTCCATCAAAAAATCGGTTTTTTTTAATGTCTGCATAAAATGCGCATGAACAAATAGAATGAAACCAAGTGCGGCCCAGATGCTTCGAAAGTACCAAAATCTTTATCCGTTGGCTAGCATTTAAATGTCGTATTTGTACTAATTGTTCGAGATTGATGGGTATCCCATTCGACAAAAGTCTTGAAATACAGGGAAGTCTCACCATGTTTGTGGCTCCAACTTCTCCTTCAAGCAGAGTCTCGAACAACCATCTGTCTGTTGAGATCGACTGTGCACGCAGAAATCCACATTTCACGCTATCATGCGACAATCAGAATCGATTCGCTGGTGATCAGTATGAGTACAGATATAGAGAAATAGAACGTATAAATTATTTCAAGGGAGTAAGGAATGTCAGAAGGTTCACTTGAGAATGTGGTCATTATTGGAAGCGGTCCAGCAGGTTGGTGTGCAGCCACGTACGCCGCACGAGCACAGTTGAATCCACTTGTTTTTGAGGGCGCTATTACTGAAGAGAATCGTATGTCTGGTACTTTGCCGCTTGGGCAACTTGCACTTACAAGTGAAGTGGAAAATTATGCCGGTTTTCCTGCTGGTGATCTTGCTGCATTTCTTGATTCATCACTGCCTGAAAATCGCAGATTGATGATGGCTCCCCATGCTGGAGAGGGCGTGACTGGTCCGGAACTCATGGAACTCATGCGGCAGCAGGCAGTAAACTTTGGTACCCGTGTTATTACGGATGATATTCTGAAAGTTGATTTTTCAAAGCGGCCATTCACGCTGACGCCAGCAGGTGGTGATGAAATCCAGGCAAAATGTGTAATTGTTGCTACAGGAGCGAGTGCGAATTGGCTTGGCTTGGAAAGTGAAGAACGGTTTAAAAATTATGGAGTCAGTGCCTGTGCCGTCTGTGACGGAGCTCTTCCAAGATTTCGAGAGAAAGAACTTGTTGTAGTTGGCGGAGGAGATTCAGCAGTAGAAGAGGCTACATATCTTACAAAGTTTGCGAGTCGGGTTCATCTCATTCACCGCCGTGACGAATTACGTGCGAGTAAAATTATGGCAAAGCGAGCCCACGAGAGTGAGAAAATTGACATCCATTTTAATTCAGCACTCATTGAAGTACTCGGTGACGATAGTAATGGGGTGACTGGTGTTCGGTTGCAAAGCACAACGGGATCAGACGAAGAAACCACGTTAAAGGCAGCTGGTGTGTTTCTGGCCATTGGTCACACGCCGAATACAGGTTTCTTGGATGGCCAATTAGACCTTACCTCGAAGAAATACGTTGTTTGGAAAAACCACTTTCGTACATCGACGAATGTTGAAGGTGTTTTTGCAGCGGGTGACGTTGCTGATGATTACTATCGTCAGGCTATTTCAGCGGCCGGTACGGGCTGTATGGCAGCACTTGATGCAGAAAGGTGGCTTGCCGAACAGGAATAGAAGCGGCGATTCCTGAAAGCATTCAGCCCTTTGAGCAGAACTTTTTGAGTGTCATGAGATAGTTGAGTGTCACGAGATAGGTTTTGGTGCCCGAAATCTGTTAGCCAAGCGTCTGCTTAGGGAAGTTTTCTTCCTTGTTAGGCCATCTACTGGTGAAGGCCAAACGAAGTCGTCGGCTGATTCGCGATGCATTGCCTCTCAGTTCCGGCGGGGTGCACTGAAGACCTTTTTAGAGTGAAGCCAAGGGCTCACAATATGGTGATTCCTGGGACCGTCCTAGACTGTACAAACCTTTGACTTGGAAATGCATATTCACTTTTGCCACCTGATGTATAGCAAAAAACCCGGCCGGAACATGTCCGGCCGGGTCGATGTGGCATTGTCAATGAATTATCGGGGAACAATTCACTGTCAAGCTTTTTTAGATTCCGCAGGATGGCTCACAACCACAGGTTGGCTCGCATCCGCAACTTGGCTCGCATCCGCAAGCTGGTTCGCAGGCTGGCTCGCATCCACAAGTTGGCTCGCAACCACAAGCTGGCTCGCAACCACAAGCTGGCTCACAGCAACTTCTTTGAGCTCGACGGGCCATCTTTGCTTGGTGAAGCTTGGCAAACCAAGCACGAATCTTTCCGCAATGCTTCTGTTCGCAGCAACCGGAGTCGCAGCAAGCAGGCTCACATCCACAGGCAGGCTCGCAACCACACGTTGGCTCGCAACCACAAGCTGGTTCGCAGGCTGGCTCACATCCGCAGGTTGGCTCGCAACCGCAAGCTGGCTCACAGCAGCCAGTATCTGCTCGGTGGTGATTACCGAATAGACCGGCTTCAGCGAAGGTACCTAAACACAATAAAAGTGCGGCCGACAGACCGCCTAAGTAAAACGCACGACTCATGGGTGAGACTCCTTGACACTTAAAGAGGGTGATAGACCGCCGAATCCCGTGATCGACGGTGAAGTGTCGGAGGCGCCCGAAACTTCTCTCAAAGATTGCTCATAGAAAACCAATGTCAAACTTTTCCGGGGGGTTTTTTTAAAAAAATAATCTGCTAGAGCCAAAGCTTGTCTTTAGAAGCCTAAAAAACAGTTCTTGACAGCCTTCAATCGTGACAAAGGTACTCTGCGAGAAGTTCCAATGTTGAGAGGTGAAAAGGGAGAATTCCCAGAAAGCGGTGAGGAAGTGTTGCGATCCTGCTTTTGATTAGGCGTCCAG
>CAJXFK010000138.1 GCA_913052575.1 uncultured Planctomycetaceae bacterium | reverse complement strand
CTCCTCCGCTCCACTTTTTGTGAGAAAGAACGTATTAGGCTTAAAAAAGGGAAACATCACCTCGTTCCAAGAGAACATAATGCGATGTGGGCCGTTCAAAAAGATGCTGAAACACCGGCACCATAATTGAATCAACCTACGTGATCACGGAGCCGGCGTATCAAAGATTAGAATCCTCCAGATAAGATAACGATCTCTACGTTTTTTCTTGGGTGATATTTCTATCCGATGTATCGTGCTGCTATGGCAACAGTTTCTGATCCTTCTACTCTATTGATGCTTCGTGTGCGTGACGGGGATGCTGAGGCATTTGAACAACTTGTTGCATTGTGGCAACCGCGACTTGTCACTCTTTTTATGAATCATGTAGGTGATCATTCTACAGCAGAAGATCTTGCCCAAGAAGTCTTTCTGCGAGTGTACAGAGCTCGCCATCGATACGAGCCAAAAGCAAAGTTCACAACCTGGGTTCATACAATCGCAAATAATATTGCCAGTGATCTTCGCCAACGAGCATATCGGCGAAAGGAATGGGGAGTTGTTGCAAACCCTTCAGCCTCTGGGAAAATGGTTGGTCTTGAACAAATGGCCGTTGCAGCAAGTGGGCTGCTACCAACTCGCCAGCTCGATCAAGTTGAACTGCAGGGCGTTGTACAAAAGGCTATTGCCGGCCTGAATGATCGCCAGCGTATGGTGGTTCTCCTGGCAAAGTTTGAACACTGCTCATATGAAGAAATAGCTGAAGCAATGAAACTGTCAGTACCGGCAGTGAAGTCGTTGCTCTTTCGAGCCCGAGAACAATTGCGAGAGGCTCTCAAACCCTACCTTGCTGAGAAAGGAGAATCTCAGTGAGTCAGAAAGAAGGAAAGGAAACAATCCAACATAAAGATGCTCCCGTAACGCCAGCAGAGGATCTCGGTGAACTCTGGCAGACACTCGATGTTTTGCCAGAAGCGGAACCTCCAGAAAATCTTCTGGCAACTACCATTGAAATGGTTGCAGTCGATGCCGGACATCGTCGTACTGGAAAAACGAGTCGCTTTGCTCGGGTTGGAGGTGACCTCTGGCAATGGTTCGCACCAGCAATCGCAGTTGGTGTATCAATTGTCATCGGTTTTTTCATCGGCCAGGCAACGCTTGGAACACCACAACCACAACAAGAACCAGTCGACTGGCGTGCGCGACGTCAAGAAATCCTCAAAAATACGCTTCAAGAAGCCATTGAAAACGACCCTGCTGCGGCAAAGAAATTTATTGAGAAGCAACTTCGTGACGCACAAGATACTCAGGGCCGTCCGTTCGGACCACAGCACAATAATGCAATGGTTCCGCGTTCAGATGAGTCGAACTCATTAAAGCCTAGGAATGCTCGTCCGTATTCTTCAGGTGGCCAAGGAAAGAAAGAACGGCTTCGTGGAAAACAGTCGGAGCCTCTAATGGAACCAGATGACCAGCCTCAGGAACAATGACCAGTTGACCCTGTAGGAGAAGTTTTTCCATAGCTTCCATGACAACTGGCGGAGTAATCGTGTCTTCTTTTCCGCAGATGAGGAGAACGGGTTTCTTAAAATGCTGCATTGGTTCGGACATGTCGGGGCGATCAGCGAGTGCTCCAAGTGCTGCTTGAATTGTTGCAATTGATTGTGTGCCAATGAGTTTTTGCAGGAACTGTTCGTTTTCAACCCTTTCTGGTTTGGAACGAGCGTCGTCTGTTGCTCCTAAAAGATTTGGCACCATCGCATCAGCAAGAACTTTTTGGCCCACTCTACCGACTGTTGCTGCGAGATTACTTCTACCTGCTCGTGCCTCGGGTGTGTCTGCTGAAAATTTTGTGTCAATAAGCACGAGATGAGAAACCTTTTCAGGATGCCGCACCGCGACATGCTGAGCCACATAGCCACCCATTGAAATGCCAGCGATGACAGCGGGTTCATCAATCTGAAGAGCATCGAGGAGTTTTGCGACATCGTCAGCGAGTTGCGTGATACTCAACAGTGGTTTCGTTTTTGAATGACCCTCTGTACTCAGGCCAAAACCACGTTGGTCAGGAATGATCAGACGTAGATGATTAGCAAGCGGCACATTTCGGTGCCACATGGTGTGGTCTAAAGGAAAGGCATGAAGGAGGACAAGAGGTTGGCCGGTACCACATGTTTGGACAGCAAGAGAGGTGTCTCCAATTGAAACCATCGTTGTTTGCATGGGAAAATCACCTGGAGTTGGATCGGATCATCTCTTTGGTGAGAATACGTTATGGGATACATTTACAGACGTCGAGATGAAATAGTGGCTTGGCAGGCAGGTTATTTGACAAGCTGTTTGAACAGAGTTTCGTGTTCATCAGACCTATCACTTAAGATAACGTTTTCACACTTTATTTAACATCAATGCATTGACATGAATCAGACTCTCAAAATATGCCTTGTACTTATTACGCTCGTAGCAGGGTGTTACTCCGATCGGCTTCCAGAAGAAATTGACCATCTCGGGGTGCCTCGGGTCACGGCGCTTGAAATCGAGCGTATTCCACCAGTTATCTTGAGGCCTGCTGAAGTTGTAAAGGTCCCCTTGCGTGTAAAGCGAAACAACAATGAGGGCCCGATAGAAGTTAGTCTCTCAAAGTTGCCATCTGGTGTTGAGGTAACGTATGAGAAACAGATAGCGGCAAATAGCTCAGAACTTGAAATAGAACTAGCAGGGAAACAGTCGCTTGGTGATAGCGAAAAAACTGTGACCGTCACTGTAGCCTTGAGTATGTCACAGAATTCGCTCGAGGAAACATTCGATCTCGAGCTTCCAATTGTGTCGCGACCTGCTTTTGGAAGTATGCCACCAATCTTCCTCCAGCCAGGAGATACCGTGAATCTGCGAATTCCCGTTGCAAGAAATGGATTTGCAGAATCATTCGTGCTTGAATCAGTTGAATACACTCAAGGAGTCCTTTGTCGTTTACCAAGTGAGCCGATCGAAGATAACGACATTCGGGTCCTGGTAGCAGCGTCAGAAGATGCTTCAGAAGGATCACAGACGCAAAAAATAAAAACAGTTGTTTTTGGTCGAGAAGTCTCTGTGCCGCTGACACTGGTCGTGACGCGCTATCCATTCAAAATGGATGAAATGGTGTATGCCGCGATTATGGCAGGGCAGAAGAAAAAGGTTGATATTGAGTTTCAGCGAGACTCATTGGAGTCTCTCAGTCGCACGTTGACCGGTGGACTCGAGGCTTTGACTGGGGTGAATCTTGCTCCTGCAAAATTTAATGGTCCTGTCGTTGTCGAGGCAGAGAATCTGCCATCTGGAGTTACCCTTGAACCAGCATATCTCGAGGAGGGTGCAGTTCGGTGTGCCGTAGAAGTTGATGCAGCAGGTGAAACACAGCCTGGTCTGTATTCTATTCCGCTTGTCGCAACGGCTGATCATCTCACTGGTTCTGGTCTTCTTGTTGTTCGAATACATGATCCAAGTGATAAGCCAGGTATGTTGCCAGCTGCAATTGTGGCATCGATGTCCAAGACAATGCGATATCGTCGAGGTGGTCTTCAAGGTCGCAGTACAGAGGATGCAAAGGATTTGCTAGCGGCGCTTTACGGTGGATCGGAACAGTCTAAAAAAACAAGTAAGTCGGCATTGGCATGGTTGGCAGCCAAGCAAGGCCAAGATGGATCGTGGCAACCCTCAAAGGAAGTAGAAAACGGAGAGGACTTTCCTTCAATATCTTCGGGGGAAAATAGTGAAACGATAACAGCCTTGGCTTTGCTACCTTTTCTGGCGGAGGGAATAACCTACGAACCAGGTTCTGCCACAGCTGTGTGGCTGGAGGAATATCCAGAAGTGGTGAAGAAAGGGCTTACATGGCTCGGTTCTTCTCGTCCCCAAATCGATCTGCAGGGGAGTGCTCCTGGTGCAGTCGACTTAGATGGGCTCATTTCGGGAGTTACTGTTGGTTGCGAAACAAGTTTTCTAAGTGGCGATAGGGCTCTTAAGAAAAATGCTGTCTATGCAATGAAAAGTCTTGTGGATCGTCAATCGAAAGAAGGGAACTGGCAGCGTACTGCAACTGAAACGTCAGAAACAGTGCTTCCTACATTACGTGCACTGCTTGCAATGCACATTGCTGAATCCTGTGGAATAAAGCCCTCGACAGCAGTCCTTCGAAGAGCCAATGTGTTTCTCGAATCAGCCGCTTGTGGTGCTCCTGAAATTCCAAAATCACGTTTTGGATTAACGCTCGCAGGTCCTCCGGATCTGACAGCGACGGCGGCTGGCTTGCTATTGTTGCAATATCAAGAAGAGCCCATTGACTCACCTGTCATGGTGGACGGCTCCCGCTTTCTTGCTGAGTCGGCCCCGTCCCTGGAAGCTTCTTTGTTCAATCAGTCCACTGATTTTTTGTTGCTGTCTGGTGAAGTGCTTCGAAATATCGAAGGTGAGCAATTCGATACATGGTACTCCCGAGTTACTGCGTTTTTAGTGAGGACTCAGGAGCAGGAGGGTGATGAAGCAGGAAGTTGGGACTCAGCTCTTTTTGCCGGAGAGACTGACAGATTACGGGCTACAGCACAGGCGATCCTCTGTTTGCAAATACCCTATCGATATCTACCGCTCTATCGTTCTGAATAGCAGATAATCCGGCGTTCTGAATAGCAGACAACCCGCCGTTCCGAATAGCAGATAACCTGATTCAAGAAATCATATATGCGCCGGTGATCATTTATGCATTGATAAAAATTTCTTGAGATTTTTTTGGATCGTATTACTCCCGGGATCTTTCCGTGAGGCAACGACTTGACAGCGGATTGCTTCCTTCGGGTTTTTATCAGCTGCGTAGCAATGGGCCAAGGTGTCAAGAAAACTTGCTGAGTCGAAATCAAGTTCTAGGGAACGCTTTGAGTAGCGAGTGGCTCGTGCAAGATCACCCTCAGTGTTTGCTACCAGCCAAGCGTATTCGTTATACGAATTTGCTGCATCGGGCTCTTGATCAATACGTTGTTGGAGTTTTCGTAACGCTTTTTCAATAAGCGTCATAATCCGTGATCGATCAACTGATGAGAGTCCAGGGAAGTGATAGTACGCAATGAGCGTATCAATTTCTTCAGGGTAATCTTCCAGTGCTTCATCGAGATCCCGTCTCTCACGATCTCTGTTGCCGTTTTCTTGAGCACTACGAGACACAAAGTATTTTTGTCGAGCAGTCAGTGCCTCTTTTGAGTAGCCAAGGGAATCCATGACACGAATATTTTTGACGGTCCCGTGGGAACCACTCAACATTTGTTGAAGAACGGCGGAGGCTTCTTTGCATCGATCAAAGTCGTTGAGTAGTTCGGCCAATTGGATCGACAGGGGAATGATTTGTTGGGCCGATAGTTTCGGCGAGGCAATAACTCGTTGGTATTCACGGTCAGCCCAATCAACAAGCCCCCAATGATCAAGTCGAATAGCAGCCAGCATTTGCTGATCTGTTTTGTCGCTCGATAAAGCAAATGCACGCCCTGCCATTTCTGCTGCCAGAACATCATTACCATTGGCCTGTTCGCAACTCGCTACCGCGTAGAGAGTGAGCGACTCATCTTCGAAGGTCTTCTGCAGACTCTCTGGCACAGAGTTGCAAAGACTGGACAGTCCAGAATGCGAGGCCCAAAAAAGTACGTCTGCAGTTGCGAGAGAATTCTTCTTTCCACTTTCAGTAATAAAATCAAAAAGCTTTTTGGCAACGTCGATGCCCCGATCAGGAAATTCGGCCTGGATTGCCACACGAGCATGACAGCGTACGACAATCTCTCGGGCGAGATCACCGACTTCACGCCTCGTGGTGTTGATTCCAAAAGCCTGTTTATCGAAGGGCAGGTGTTCAAGAAATTTTTTAACTGCTATTTCAAATTCCGTAAAGGCATTTTTCTTCTGATCCAGTTTTGTTTCTGGGTTGTCAGCGAGTCGTGAGAAAGAAGTGAGATATCGTATGAGCATGGCAGCTGGACGCTGGCTGGCATTAAGTTCATTTGGAACCTGTGCCGTAAGATTTGGCCAGCATGGGTCATTTGGCTGCCATTCCTGTAAAAGGACGAGGGCAGCGAGATAAGAAATGCTTTCAGATCGATTTGTTCGAATCAGACGAGCGAGCGGTTTGACGCCGATATTATTCTCAAGACGTACAAGCCGGCTCAGTGCACTGATCTGCTGGGACAGGGAACGGTTCGAGAAATTTTTTAATAATACCTTTACTTCTGGGGGGTCGTCGGGCCCCGTAAGTGATACTGTCTCAAGAATCCACTGTGAACGAAGCGCAACCTCTAAATCATGACTCTGATTAGCAGCATCAAGTAATTGATCAATGGCGTAATCAGCAACGGTACGTAATTGCTGAGTTGCTGATTCACGTGTTGCATAATCACTGTCGCCGAGTGCAGTGATTAGTGCCGCAATCTTCTGCTGATTGGTGACATCATCACCAGCACTCGTCGTGATGGCCTGTGCCGTGATGGGAAGCAGTCCAAGGCAACACAGCAGATGGAATAGAACACCATGCACGCCATAAAAATTGACAGGTTTCTGAAATGCTGTCATGCCAATCATTTCCTTCTACGAATGCTTTCCTGTCCGTACATCTTATAGTAGCAACTCTGTCAAAGTCGCACTGCATTTTGAGAGGGAGCCGTACGTTTCCGATGATTCCCTTTGAAGGACACTCATCGTCATACGCAATGTTCAGGTATTTTGTGAGTGCATCACTGAATGCTTTGCGACGGAGTGGTGTTTATTCTGGCTCAATGCCGAGGTCACGAATGGTGACGAGCGGCTCAAGGGGAATGCCGCGTGCTGCAAAGGCTTCAG
>CAJXFK010000137.1 GCA_913052575.1 uncultured Planctomycetaceae bacterium | reverse complement strand
TCACCTCGTACCCGGAATCGACCACGTTCAAGTGCGATGTCACTTCGTTCGTATTGGACAGTAACGAGCTGCCGCAAAAGTTCGTCTCGAGATAATGGCACTCCCGTTGCAATACGGATAACCATTGCGCGATAGTCTTCAGGTGATCCAAGTCCATAGATGCAGGAAACACTTGCCACAACAATCACGTCGCGACGGCTTACCAGTGCACTTGTTGCTGC
The DNA here is from genome assembly GCA_913052575.1 of uncultured Planctomycetaceae bacterium. GTDB lineage: Bacteria > Planctomycetota > Planctomycetia > Pirellulales > UBA1268 > UBA1268. The sequence continues at coordinate 6,687 of CAJXFK010000137.1, read as the reverse complement.
GAGTCGAAGCCGATCGATTTCCTTGTTAATAGCTGCATCTTTTTCGATATATATGTCGCGTTGTGGTATGTAAGCTTCAGGCTGATAGTAATCGTAGTAGCTTACGAAGTAATGAACCGCATTGTGAGGAAAGAAGTCACGAAACTCACCATAGAGTTGAGCCGCAAGGGTCTTGTTGTGCGAGAGTACAAGAGTGGGCCTGCCGATTTGTGAGATGACATTTGCCATGGTGAATGTTTTTCCAGATCCTGTTGCTCCCATCAGGACCTGGGACGAAGCACCGTCATTTATGCCATCAACCAAAGAGTCAATAGCAGCAGGTTGGTCTCCTGCTGGCGCAAAAGGTGTCACAAGTTCGAAAACATTTTCGTCAGATATGCCAGGTTTACGGCGAACCATAAATTACTTTTCCGTAGAAAGATTCGAAATTGGGCGAATGAATGGTCTGATTTCGTTCAGCGTTATGGTGCCTATTCCGGGTACACGGACAATCTCTTCGATGCTCGTAAAAGGTCCATGCGTCCGGCGTGTCTCAATGATACGCTCTGCCATCGTAGTGCCAATCCCGGGAAGCAGTGACAATTCGCTTTGAGGTGCTTTATTTATATCGAGACTGAAGCGAAATGTTTGTTCAGGCGGATAGCAATAGTCTACAAGTTGCTGCCTGTGAAGGATGAGCCAGCTCACCAGGGTGATTAATCCTATCATCGCGATGCTCACAAGGGCATGCTGTTGGCGGATCCCTGGAGGATGTTCCACGGTCTGGCGATGTTGTGCCAACGAGGGCGAAGCCGTGCCTTTAAGAGAATTCATGTTAGCTTCCGTTTGAGGTGGCAATCCAAACCGGGTCACAATAATTTGGCCAAGTCACAATGATTTGTCGGTTTCTCCTGTCCAGCGCCTTTCTATTATGATATGCCCTAAGGGCGAAATTCTCTAGGAATAAGTACTATGGTTTTAGATACAACGAATCCACTGCCCGGCTCGAGAGATCATAGACAGGTTGCTTGGAACGAACGTTTTACTGCAGAAGTAAAACAAAATGCACCTATGTGGTTTCGAGAAGACTTTGGGATGGAGACCGATTGGACAAGTACAGCACTGGTGCCTCTGGCTGCAGAAAGTAGGCTTGCCATTATTGCAAGGGTAGAGGGTGTGATTGCGGGTCTTCAAGCAGCTGAAGTTGTTGTGAAGGAATTCCAGGAGAGTCTTGTTTGGTCGTCTGTTGCACGTGATGGAGATAGCGTTCAGTCTGGTGCTGTGGTCGGCTACTTGAGTGGTTCTGTGAGATCGATCCTACAAATTGAGAGGGTAATTCTAAATTTACTTGGAAGGCTTTCTGGTATAGCAACCACAACTCGGCAGTTTGTCGATGCTGTCCAAGAAACATCATGTCGAATTTATGACACTCGTAAGACAGTGCCTGGGTGGAGGTTACTTGATAAGTACGCAGTTCGTTGTGGTGGTGGCTATAATCATCGAATGGGACTCTATGATGCGATCTTGATCAAAGATAATCATCTTGCACTACTTCGGGAAGATGGTGAATTTCCTGCAGAGGCTGTTCGCAGATCACGTGAATTTATTTCACGGACTTTTTCACCAGATCGAGCGAATGAAATGGTCGTCGAGATAGAAGTTGATTCTTTAGATCAGTTGGCAGATGTGTTGCCAGCACACCCAGACATCGTCCTGCTTGACAACATGAGTGTTTACGAACTTCACCAGGCTGTTGCATTGCGGCAAGAGAATTCCCTGGAAATTATTCTTGAGGCATCTGGAGGTATTACCCTGGAAAACATTTCTACGATTGCAAAAAGCGGTGTTGATCGAATCAGCACGGGTGCACCGACGCACACATCGTCTTGGCTTGATATAGGGCTTGATTGGGATTCATTTTCTCGTTCGAAGAAAGTATGAACCCGCCCGCAAACGGCCCTTCTCTAGAGCACGTGTTACATCAGTGAAAAATAGTGGTAGGAGCTAAACGCCCAGCAGTCGATTTCTTTTCATGCGACGCTCAGCTCGAAGTCGGGCACGCCTCTTTGTCTCACTTGGTTTTTCAAAGAATTCTCGCCGCCGCATTTCTTTTTTGATGCCACTTCGTTCAACGAGTTTTCGGAAGCGTCGAACTGCTTCTTGAATGCTTTCGCGATCACGAACCGTCAGTTTAACCATGAAATCCTTAGTCTGTGCTTGTTAGGGAACGATTTACTTCGTTTGTTACGTTTTGCAATGAAAACCATACGCGAATACCACGCGCAATATAAGTTGAAGAAGATACCCTATTGCGCTCTGGCTCGTCCATGCCGATAGATCAAAACAGCAGAGTTTTCGCATTCGGGCCTCAAATCTTTGATAATCTCGACTGACTTCGACTGTGAAGTCAGTACTTTATGGTTGGTGAAAAATCGATTTCATTTCTAGGTATATCTCATGTTGGCATGGAACGATATTGAGACAACTCGACAACTATTTGGTGCCGTTTTAGGAATGGCTTTATTTTTGGTAACTGCACCAAAGGGCCGGAGATGGTTGGCGAGGAGCCCAGCAATCTTTTTGCTGCTATCACCGTTGCCGGTTGTGTTACCAGTCTTATTTCCTTCGGCACCGTCTGCTGTTGGATTCGCTCAACAAACAATACGTTTTCTTTTATTGGTTTCTTTTTTGCAGTCATTGCTTCTCGTTTTATTTGTTTCTTTATGCGAGCGAGTAAGAAGTCCAATTCCTAAAATCTTTCTTGATGTACTCGGGATTACATTGATTGGTGTTGCGTTAGTCGTCGTGCTCTGGGAAGCGGGAGCTGCTGCAGGTGAACTTTTTGCTGGTTCAGCCGTGCTGACAGCTGTTCTTGGCTTCGCGCTACGAGACACGCTCGGTAACGTTGTTGCTGGTCTTGCTATTCACGCAGAGCATCCGTTTGACGTTGACGACTGGATTCAATACGACACGAATGCTGCTCATGTTGGAAAAATTGTTGAAATTAATTGGCGGGCTACAAAAGTGATCACTCTTGATCTTGCTTATGTAATCATCCCGAACAGCCAGTTGGCGCAGGCATCGATACGGAATTTCACGAAGCCAGATCCATGGTCTCGTCGGAGTCTTTTTATAGTTGCACCTTATGAGATACCTCCCCAAAGAGTTCAGTCAATTATGCTGGAGGCGGTGCGAGGTAGTTTCGGAGTTCTTGATTCCCCTGCTCCATCGGTTGTCACGAATAATTATACTGAACGAGGCATTGAGTATTGGGTCCGAATTTTTACAACCGAGTTCGGGCAGCGGGATCGAGTTGACGGCATGGCCCGCGATCGCATTTTTTATGCACTCGCAAGGAATGGTATTCGGATTCCTGTCTCAACACATTTGGTCAGGATGACTCAGCTCCCTGCGCAGGTGGAAGAGCCTCAGGGGAATATTGTTTCAGAAAGAGCGAGGCGGCTTAGGTCAGCAGGGGTTCTCGGCATGCTTTCTCTTGAGCAGCTTGAAAAAATTGCAGGGAAGCATGATGAGCGGATATATGCTGTAGGTGAACAAATTATTCGCCAGGGTGATTCTGGGACAAGTATGTTTTTTATCACTGATGGGGAGGTCACGGTGAGCGTAAACGTGCCAGGGAAAGATCAAATACAGCTACGTACGCTTCAATCTGGAGACTACTTCGGAGAAATGTCGCTCATGACTGGTGAGCCACGTTTAGCTACGGTAACTGCAATTGCTGAGACACGAGTGTTCGAGGTTACAGGGGATTCGTTTCGAGAGATACTGGAGCATCAGCCTAGCCTGCTGAAACAAGTAAGTGAAGATATCCACAGGCGTTTGGTTGAAAAAGAGGAAGCGGTGGAGTGCGCAAGAAGCCAGCACCTTGGCCAAACATCGTCAGATATACTTACAACAATCAGTGAGTTTTTCCGACTCTAGTTGCCTATGCAGTGGTGCATTAGCCAAAGAATAAGACTCACTCAATGAATACGACTGATTAAGTAGAAGGCTTTTCCATGCGGGTTGAATTATTACCGTCAAGCCAGCCGCCCTCAGACCGGCAGTTTCTGGTTACGTATCTGATCAATGAACAGGTCGCTATAGATGCGGGCTCTATTGGGCTGCTTGCAGATTTAAACAGGCAACAGAAGGTAGAGCACGTTTTTGTGACTCATCAGCATATTGATCACATAGCAACATTGCCAATACTTTTAGAAAATGTCTATGAACCTGGTCCGAAAAGTATAGAAGTTCTGGCTGGAGCAGGTGTCCTTGAGTTTCTCCAGAAGGACCTGTTCAACGGTCGCATCTGGCCTGACTTCCTCGCGCTTTCGACCCCGGATGATCCGTTTCTTTTTACGACACCGTTACAGTCAGGTGCGTCAGTTACACGGTGTGGGTTAGTGGTAACTCCCATTTCCGTTTCACATGCTGTCCCAACACTTGGTCTTGTTGTTGACGATGGCAAATCAGTCGTTGCGTTTCCGTCAGATACCGGTCCAACAGACGATTTTTGGGAGTACCTCAATGGATTGGATCGACTTGATGCAGTATTTTTAGAAATTAGCTTTCCAGACTGCCTTCAAGATCTTGCTGAAAAATCAGGCCACCATTGCACAAAAACATTTGTCAACGAATTACAAAAATTGAAGCACACTGTTCGTTGGATTGTTGTGCATCGGAAACCACGCTACGCAGAGCAAATTGCTGATGAGCTTACTGCCTGTGGTATTCAAGATGTTGAGTTGGTCCAACTTGGAAAACGTTATAGTTTTCCTGGACCGTAGCCTGAGGCAGAGTTACGCTACTGTCAAAATTCGACTTTCAGGTTGAACTTCCGGGAAGAATTCGAGTTGCCGTGCGACGGGCACATCGCTTCAAATGGCCTTTTGTCACACACCGATTAGGTGAGTTTAGGACGTCGACTTCTTGCGAGCCTGCTTGCGTCTTTCGTGTTCACCAAGGAGCAGTTTCCTGAGTCGAATGGCTTCGGGGGTTACTTCTACCAGTTCGTCCTCTTCAATATATTCAAGTGATTCCTCGAGTGACATTTTTCGAGGTGGCTTCAGGAGAATGTTTCGGTCGCTACCCGATGCCCGCATATTTGTTAGTTTTTTCTCTTTTGTCGGATTTACGGTCATGTCATCACTGCGAGCGTTTTCACCAATAATCATGCCTTCATAGACATCATCTCCAGGACTGACAAATAATTCAGAACGTTGTTGGAGACTGTCGAGGCTAAAAGCAATAGCTTTCCCTTGTACCATCGAAATAAGTACGCCATTTGCTCGCCCGGCGACTTCACCTTCGAGCGGCTGCCATGACTCAAAGCGGTGATGCATAATCGCAGTTCCCTGCGTCGCATTGAGCACACGAGTTCGGAGTCCGATAAGGCCTCTGGCAGGAATAGAAAATACAGCATGGGTAAAGTCGCCGCGTGAGCCCATATGGGAGAGCTGGCCACGTCGAGCACCGACGAGTTCCATCACTGGTCCTAGTTTCTCCTGAGGAACCTCGACAACCAGCGTCTCAAAAGGTTCGAGCGTTCCGGATTCTTCTTTTCGTAAGATGACTCTCGGTTTACCAATAGATAATTCAAATCCTTCCCGTCGCATTGTTTCAATCAAGACAGACAGGTGAAGAAGGCCACGCCCGGAGACCGAGAATTGTTCCGTGTTAGGGATTTGTTCAGCTCGTAATGCAACATTGCGTTCTAGTTCTTTGAACAGTCGCTCACGAAGATGCCGTGTAGTTAAAAAAGTGCCCGAACGTCCAGCGAGTGGCGATGTGTTGATGCCAAACACCATGTTTAACGTGGGCTCATCAACAGCTAGCCTTGCCAGTGGCTGTGGATCAGAAGTACAGCAAAGCGTATCCCCGATCTCGATGGGTTCAATTCCGCTCACCGCTGCAATATCACCAGCGGTTGCTTCTTCGGCATCAACTCGTCCGAGTTTGTCAAACACCTGAAGGCCTGTTGTTTTAGCCGGCCGGAGACTTCCGTCGGACGTTGACCGCAGGATGCTTCCACCTTTGACAAGTTTGCCAGACTCAATGCGGCCAACAGCAATCCTGCCGACATAGTCCGACCAATCAAGCGTTGTTACGAGCATCCGTAAAGGTCCGTCGTCATCAACAACAGGACCCGGAATTTTTTTAACAATCAAGTCTAATAAAGGCTGCATAGAGCCAGTACGACTGGTCTCATCATCAGAGGCATAACCATCTCGACTTGAAGCAAAAAGATAAGGAAAGTCAGCAAGATCGTCATCAGCGCCAAGTTCTAGAAAGAGTTCCAGGATTTCATCAAGAACTTCGTGTGGACGTGCATCCGGTCGATCAATCTTATTGACAATAACAACGGGACGAAGCCGGGCTTCAAGGGCTTTCCCGAGAACAAATCGGGTTTGGGGCATGGGACCCTCTGCTGCGTCGACAAGCACAACGGCACCGTCCGCCATTCGAAGAACTCGTTCGACTTCACCACCAAAATCGGCATGCCCTGGAGTGTCAATGATATTAATTTTCATACCCTGCCACTGAATTGCAATATTCTTTGCAAGAATCGTAATCCCGCGTTCTCGCTCGAGGTCGCCAGAGTCGAGAATACGTTCTTTTTCAAGTTGACTTGTTCGGAATTGACCACTCTGACGCAGCAGGCAATCAACGAGGGTTGTCTTTCCGTGATCAACGTGTGCGATAATC
>CAJXFK010000136.1 GCA_913052575.1 uncultured Planctomycetaceae bacterium | reverse complement strand
AGTGATTGGAAACCATTTCATCATGATAGTCACGCATATGGTAATAAATCTCTAAGAGAAGATTTTACTATGGGAGCATCATTTGGTGCTTGTAGAGAATTAGCTATATTACACGATAAAACAGAACAACAATTTAGATTTCCACAAAATATGCAGTAGTGACAAAATGCAGTTTTCATGAATCTTAACCTGGGCTTTAAACGCCATGGCCCCTGTGAACGTTGGGCTTAATGCACTAAGAGTATTAAATTGAGGAAGAACCAAAGATTCTTTCATGATGGTAAATGGGAGATTGATTTAAAAGGGCAAGGGGTGTTAACCCCATAAAATGGACTATTGCGATGAATTGAAAAGTTATTTTGAAGCGACGCTAGTCAACTGGTAAGTGTTTTTAGATACTGTGTTGGGGATTTTTTGCTAATGAGTGGGTCAAATCTTGGAGTCAAAGAAACGTTATGACAACTTACCTCTTGGTTCGTGTGATGTTCCTCTTTGGGACCTGGTTCATTTTGAATCAAAATGGGCTTTGGGCTGCGGAAAAGCCAAATATTGTCCTCGTTATTGCTGATGATCAGGGGTATGGAGACCTTGGGCACACAGGTAATCCAATAATCAAGACACCCAATATTGACGCACTTGCCGCGGAATCAACCAGTCTGACCGACTATCACGTTGCGCCAACATGTTCTCCGACTCGTGCAGCACTGATGACAGGACACTGGACTGACCGAACCGGAGTATGGCACACCATTAACGGTCGCTCGATGCTCCGAGAGAACGAGATCACCCTTGGACAGTTGCTTAAAGACAATGGGTACAGCACTGGAATGTTTGGGAAATGGCATCTTGGTGACAATTATCCATATCGTCCTGAAGATCGTGGGTTTGATGAAGTCTATCGACACGGTGGTGGGGGAGTCGGACAAACACCGGATGTATGGGACAACGCCTACTTTGATGGTTCGTATTTTCACAATGGCGCAATTGTTCCAGCAGAGGGATTCTGCACGGATGTGTTCTTCAAACAGGCGAAGATGTTTATGAAAGAACAGGTGGATACAGGGCAGCCATTTTTTGCCTATATCAGCACAAATGCACCACACGGTCCCCTTCACTGCCCTCAAAAATATCTCGACATGTACACGGGCCAAAGTGCAAAGATCGCGGCCTTCTACGGAATGATTACCAACATAGATGACAACGTCGGTGCAACCCGACAGTACTTGAAGGACTTAGGTGTTTTTGACAACACGCTCTTTATTTTTACTACCGACAATGGCACGGCTACAGGCAGTGAGATATTCAATGCCGGTATGCGTGGCAAGAAAGGTAGTGAATATGATGGTGGGCATCGTGTTCCATTTATTGCACACTGGCCGGCAGCCGGTTGGAATACGAAGCACCAGTGCGACAGGCTGTGTCATGCGGTCGACGTTGTGCCAACTGTTGTTGGTCTTGCTGGAGGAAAGAAGCCTCAGTCACTGCGGTGGGACGGTGTTTCGATTGAAACGTTTCTTGATCCCAGTAAAGAACCAGCCGTTGCGGATCGAATGCTTGTGACAGACTCTCAAAGAATTCGCGACCCGATTAAATGGAGGAAGACGGCTGTCATGTCACAGCAATGGAGGCTGGTTAACGGAGAACAGCTTTTTGAGATCAAGAAGGATCCTGGGCAGACAAAAGATGTAGCTGCTGCTCACCCGCAACAGGTTAAGAAGATGAAAGTATTTTATGACAACTGGTGGGATGAGTTGGAGCCGACGTTTCTACAGACGACCGAAATCTATCTTGGTGCACGGGAGGCTCCACGTGTCACATTGACCTGTCATGACTGGATTGGTGGCTATCCGCCTTGGAACCAACAGATGGTGCGAGCCGCAATGGGGTATCGACCGAAGAGCTCTCGTCGAAAGAAGCAAGAGGAGAACGAACCAAGTCAAGCAGACATGGGTAACTTCTGGGCTGTGAAAGTTATGACGCCTGGAGAATACACGTTTGAATTGAGGCGGTGGCCGACAGAAGTCAACAAGCCTGTTACAAGTAGCCTTCCGGCAGGTGCCGCTGTGCCAGGAGCAAGTAAAGCGTTTCGTGAAACGCCTGGTGAGGCAATACCCGTTGTGTCAGCTGGTCTACGAATCAATGGTGATGTGAAAGTAACAGCATTGGTCACCAATGACAGTGCAGGCGTTCAAATGTCTCTAGCACTTCAGCCCGGATCATATGAACTTGCACCATTCTTTCAAGCAGAAGATGGCAAACAGGTTGGGGCGTATTACTGTATCGTGACAGGACCAACGCAGCCGTAGCGCTGTAGTGGTTCTACGACAGCAAGCTGCCGTTTGAGAGGCTTACGGTCGATTCCGTGGTCTCCCGAATAGCGGACTCTGCCGCATGGAGCAGATCAGTAAGCTCTGAAGAGCGAATCGATAACGGTGGCATGATGACAACCGTATCGCCGAGCTGTCTCAAGAGTGCGCCGTGCTGCCGGGCTGCCAGGCAGACGGTTGCTCCCATTTTGCTTTCCCATGGGTAAGAACGGCGCGAGTTCTTATCAGCGATAAGATCAATGCCGGCTACGAGACCGCATTGACGGGTGTCGCCAACATGAGGGAGTTGAGAAATTCGAGCAACATGATCCTGAAGTTGCTGGATCCGCTCCGGGAGTTGTTCCAACACTCCTTCTTCTTCGAAAATCGCGAGAGACTCTAATGCAACTGCTGCAGCAAGTGGATTCCCACCAAATGTATGCCCGTGGTAGAACGCGCGGCCGTCCTGGTGACTGCCGAGAAACTGTTCCCATATCTGTGCGGTTGTGATGGTTGCAGCCATGGGAAGGTATCCTGCAGTGAGTCCTTTTCCAAGACAGAGAATGTCAGGCGAGACATCTTCTTGCTCACAGGCGAACATGGTTCCCGTCCGTCCAAATCCAACTGCAATTTCATCCAGAATCAACAGAATCTGAAACCGTTCGGTCAGTTCGCGAACAGCACGAAGAAATCCGGGGGGATGAACAAGAATTCCACCTGCCGCCTGAACGAGTGGCTCCATGATCAGTGCAGCAATTTCACTCCCTTTGTTTTTGAAGAGATTTTCAAGTTCGGAGAGCGTCGCTTCTGCCGTGGTGTGTCGGCTGCTAGGGTCTATCCGGGGGCCACCATCGCCAGTCGATGACAATGAATCAGTCATGCCCGGGCCAGGCACTCGAATCGCTTCGAATGTCAGTGGTGAGAAAATTGATGTGAATCGATCGACGCCACCGACGCCGATCGCACCAAGGGTATCTCCGTGGTAGGCCTCGCCGAGTGAAACAAACTTTGTGCGGTGTTGACGAGATCGGTGAGAAAGGGCCTCCCCTTCTATCCCTGACTGATGCCAGTATTGAAAAGCAATCTTCAGCGCTGCCTCAGTGGCTGAGGAACCATCACTGGAGAAGAAGACTTTTTCGAGGCCGATGGGCGTAAAATCGGCGAGTCGCTGGGCAAGACGCACCGTTGTGGGATTTGAGAGTCCAAGGTTGGTTGTATGCGCGACCTTGGCGAGTTGGTTGGTGATTGCGGCATCAAGTCGTGGGTGCCGATGTCCATGGACATTACACCACATGCTGGCAGAACCATCGATATACCGATTGCCCTCTGTGTCGAATAAATAGACGCCATCTCCGCGTTCAATAAGGAGCGGATCGTACTCGGCCATTTGCGTGAACGCGTGCCAGACGAGATCTTTATCCCACGCGTACAGGTCGTTCTGGTCTGGATGGTGCTTAGGCATGGTCGGTTTCAACAGTGATGAATCGTGCACTGATTGTACAAAATTTTTGATTGCTGGTGCCGGATACGGATGGAGTGTGGCGACTGCTCAATCCTGGTGGGTTGATGTCAATCTATTTTACGCGTTGCAGTGTATTATATGTCCAGGAACGCAGGTATTTACATGATTGTTTGACGAGGCTGTGTTCTTAGCGGCTCATTGCCTATCTTTATAAGAGAGAGGGTTTCGCACACGTGCTATGTATAAGAACACGAGGCTAGTCGACATTGTTCTTACAAATCCTCCTCATTGATTGTCTTCGGAATGGAATACCTGTGACCCCTTGCTATTTGTCAATTTGTTCGATGCCGCTGACGGGGCGTGGTGCGTCTTCAGTATTACAAGTGTTTGTGTTGATGGTTGTGGCGGCGTGTGTTTCCGGATGCGGTCCAGACGCGGCAGTCAAGAGCACGGATATTCGTCGGTATGTCGTGCCCAAGGAAAAGACGCTGTCTGCAGATGATATAGCTCAGGCAAATCGTCAATCGACCGGTCTGAATCAGTCAAGGCAGATTAACTACACGCTTCCAGAGGGATGGGCTGAGGTGTCAGGGCCGTCAGGCATGCGTCTTGCAACTCTTGCTATTGGAGATGGCAGGGACGGGCAGGAGATCTCGATCATTCCTGCCTCCGGAACCAACCGCAGTAATGTTGAGCGGTGGCAGAAGCAGCTCGATAAAGACGCCTCTACTGAAGAGATTGCCGACCGTGTTGATAGGGCAATGGCAAAGGCCGGAAGTGTTGATGTTCAGGGACAGAAGGCAACAATCGTCTTACTTACCCAATCAGTAGAAGATGATGAAAAAGTCGGCGAATCAATACTCGGTGGCATGCTCCCGATGGATGAAAGCAGAACCTTGTTCGTCAAGTTTCGTGGTCCGGCTGAAGTGGCACGGAAAGAACAAAAGAGGTTCGTTGCGTTTATGGCGTCTCTACGACTGCCTCAAATCAATGCGGAACAAGCAGACTCAAGTAATTGAAGGCAAAGGGTTCTGATTATGGCGACAGGTAGTATGCCCATTCGATCGATGGCTTCATCTCGAACCGCAGATGGCTCCCTCCAAAAGACCGCGTGGGAAGGGTTGCGGGCACTCGGGTCATTGAAGATCACGGTCATCATGTTTCTTGCAGCAACCTTTCTCCTGTTCGTAGGGACACTCGCACAAGATGAGAAGAGTCTTCCAGAGGTGAAGGCTGAGTATTTCAATTGCTGGATAGCACAAGTGCCGTTTTCAGACTTTTTCCCGGTGACTGTTTTTGGAGAATCATCACTTACCGGTTGGTTTCCATTTCCCGGTGGCGCAACGATTGGATTTATTCTCCTGATCAATCTGATTGCGGCAAAGGCAACCCGCTTTCATATTGCCTCAAAGGGTTCAAGGTTGCTGTGGGGCACGGTGGTGTCGGTTGTCGGTGGGCTTCTAGCTCTTTTGGTCATACTCACAGGGCATCGAACAGATGGTCTGCAGGGAAAGCCACCGCTCGCCTATGAGACAGTCTGGCAACTCATGCAGGTAGGATCAGCTGTCGCGGCGGTGGGCCTTGCAGCCGTGGCTCTTACTGGCAATCGGCGTCGACTTGTTCGCATTTCACTTGCCATTGCGGCGATCAGTGCCGGCTGTGCTGCTGTCGGCATGTTGTTCGGTGGTGAATCATGGCGGATGAACGAGCCAGGTTTACGGATCATGTGGCAGTTGATGCAGTCGAGTGTCGCTTCGCTCGTGATGTTGGCTGGTCTGATCATGGTTTTTGGTGCTCGCGGCGGAAATGTGCTGATTCACATAGCTGTCGGCATGCTCATGTTTGGTCAGTTCGCGTTCGGTGATCGGCAGATCGAAGAACGCTTGAATTTGGTTGAGGGGCAGGCATCGAATATGGTGTGCCGCACAGATGAGATCGAACTTGCCTGCGTCGAAGTAGCGGAAAAGACCGAAGCAACAGAGTCGGTCACTGCGATTTCCGGCCGGTTGATCAAGGCTCGTGAAGGTGGTGAGGCTATTGCACTCAAGGATCTCCCGTTTGATATAAAAATTGTTGAGTACTTCACAAACGCGGTAGTGACTCGCGTCGGTCCATTTGCCGAGAACCGTGCTACTGCTGGACTTGGTACACGTTGGCTGGCGATTGCCAGACCGCCTGAAGGGGGCGCATCTTCAAAAAGTAATGTGGCGGCTGCGTATGTGCAGCTCACTGACCGAAAAGACGGAAAAGATCTCGGTGTCTTTCTGGTGTCACAGTTCATGAATGATCGTAGCCAATTATTCATGGAGGCAGAGGGAGATGTGTGTGATACGGTTGACACCGCCTCAGGGCCATGGCGGATCCAGTTACGGTTTCGCCGGGCATACAAACCGTACGAAGTGCGGCTCGATGATGTCCGGCGGATTAACTATTCAGCAAGTGAAACCCCTCGCGACTATTCCTCTTTTGTCACCTTTACGGATGAATCAACCGGTGCGGAGCAGCCCGGCCGAATCTGGATGAACAACCCGGTCCGCTACCGAGGAGAAACCTTTTTTCAAAGTAACTATTCGAAGGTTCAGCTTGCCGACGGCAGTGTCAGTGAGATGACAGGGCTTCAGGTGGTCGAGAATGCTGGCTGGCTGATTCCGTACGTTGCCTGTGTACTTGCTTTCTGGGGAATGCTTGCCCACTTTGGTGGTACCTTTGTGCGGTTTGCAGATCGGCACGAGCGAGAAGGAGAGAAGAAATCACCCCACAATGAAACTGCTGGCATTATTGGCCGGGATGGCAAAGAACGAAAAAAACGCCAAGCTGATCAAAAACGTAGACCAAACTTCCTCGATAAGAAAAGGTGGCTGGCTCCGGTTCTTGCCCTCTCTCTTGTAGGCCTTATCGCTTTGCCAGCAGCCCGTGTGAAAAAGACATCAGCCGACAAATCAGACTGGAGAAGCGCTGGTGAAATTCCAGTTATGCACGAAGGCCGGGTGAAGCCGCTTGATACGGTAGCTCGGAACACACTTCAGCTTCTAAGTAATCGTACGTCTTTAAAAATGCCAGAGACAGAACAGGGCCCAAGCGGAACAATATCGGCCTCGCAGTGGCTTCTTGCTGCGATGGCGGATACGGACTGGGTAGGTAATGCACCCGTATTTCGAATCGATGCACGTGAAGTGCTTGATCTGTTTGACCTAA
>CAJXFK010000135.1 GCA_913052575.1 uncultured Planctomycetaceae bacterium | reverse complement strand
GGCTTGGATCACATTGCGTATGGATTGATCATGCAGGAGTTGGAGCGCTGCGACAGCGGATTGCGCTCGACCGCGTCCGTGCAGAGTTCGTTGGTGATGTACCCCATTTGGAAGTACGGCAGTGAGGAACAGAAGCAGAAGTTCCTGCCCAAATTGGCCACAGGCGAGTGGATGGGTTCATTTCGTTGTGGGGTCACCAGCGTCCTGTGATTGATTCAGTCTGGGTGTGCAGTTCGAGCTGCCACCTGCATTGACGGTGACTGCAAGAGAAGTTCAAGAATCCACGGATGCTGCATTTGATAATCACCACAGAAGTCAGAGTCCGGTAGTTGCATCTTGAACAGCTGCCTCAATGATGTTGCGAAGTTTTGGCTCTGCCGTTCGGGCCACTTCAAGAATTCTTTCAACGGTTGCGACCTCAAGTGCATCTGGCAGGCACATGTCTGTCACGACTGACAGCCCCAGGACTCGAAGCCCTGCATGTACGGCAACAATGACTTCAGGGACAGTCGACATGCCTACAACATCGGCACCAATCGTCCGCAGGAAACGATACTCAGCTCGGGTTTCAAGATTGGGCCCGGTGACTGCAACATAGACGCCGCGGTGGGCAACAAAGTTCTTTTGGCGAGCTACTTCCAGTGCACGATCAATAAGCGGGAAGGCATACGGCTCTGACATGTCTGGGAATCGCGGGCCGAGTCGATCGTCATTTATACCTACGAGAGGATTGTCATGCATTAAATTAATGTGATCATCAATGACCATGATGTCACCGGCGCTGTAGTGCGGATTCAGTCCACCACATGCATTTGTGACAATAAGCAGTTCAGCGCCGAGGCGATGCAGGACTCGTACCGGGAGCGTGATCTGCGATGCTGGATATCCCTCGTATGAATGCATCCGGCCTTCAAGAATTATGACCGGCACACCGTCAAGGAGACCGCACACCAGTTGGCCGGCGTGCCCGTGTGCTGTTGAACGAGCAAAGTGCGGGATCTCCTCATAGGGGATTTTAACGTGGTCCGTGACACCTTGCGTGGCATTGCCAAGCCCACTTCCGAGAATGATTCCAACCTTGGGTTGATGGGGCCAACGAGTCTGAATAGCTTCGCACGCGGCTGTGATATGGTCATACTGCTCTAACATTCTTTGCTACTTCTCCTCATTCATAACCTTGAGATGCTACTGGTCTGTGCTCGACGAGATGGTCAGTCTTCGTCGAGAAGATTTCGAAAGTCAGGATGGTTTCTTAGGGAATCAAGGTCGGGATCAACCTCGAGATGTCGAAGATCATCATACCCAAGAAGAATTGCCTGCGAGAGGCTACGAATCGCCTCTTGCGGACAGCCAGCCCGAGCCAGAGAACACGCCAAATTATAATGAGCTATCGCATCTGTCGGCAGAAGGCTGACAACATGCCGGTCAAGCGCGACCGCTCTCTCGAGAAAGCCTTTTTTTGCAACTAGCTCTGCCAGTACACGCGTGACCTCGACGGATGTCTCGTCACGAGAGAATAGCTCTTCGAAGAATTCAATGTCAAAATCAAGTTGTGACAAGAAGCCAAACCATTGATTATTCTTAAGTGGTGCATTTTCATGCTGAGAAGCGTTTGTCTTGTTCATGGCTGACTCCGAACGTGAACGGCCGCCTTACTACTTTTTGCCACCAGGTGACTTACTTGGTGGAGGTGCTTCTGGACGAAGGTCGTCAGGATGCTCCCAGTCAGGATCACTTTCTTCTTCCTGGAAGTCATCATCAAATTCGTCATCGAAATCATCGAAGTTAGAATCTTCATCGGCAAGTGGGTCGTCTGAATCCAGATTGTCATCGTCACCCACGTCGAGATCATCTTCAGTCGATTCCTCATTGTTCATGATCTGAATTGGCCGAATATCACCGATAGATGGAACAGATATTACTTCTGCGCTTTCTGGAAATAAAGAAATCATTCGCCTTTTTGTTCCCCAAAGAGAGTGGACAGCTAGTTGTTGGTCGTTAGGTTGCAACATTGACAAAATTCCGAGGGGAAAAGGAAGCGTTTCAAGGCTCCGCAGACGGCCTTTCTGAATAAGCAAAATATACACCCTGGGGCAGCTAGGGAAGGGGAGTCTCTGTCTACGTGTGATAGTCGGCATTAAGACGGACGTATTCTGCCGTCAGATCACTGGTGTAAAACCGAATTTCACCCAGCCCATCACCCAGGTCGATCTCAACGAGAGTCTCCCGGTTCTCACGGATTGATTGTGATGCTTTTTCTGCGTCAAACTGAACAGGTGAAGCGTTTTTAAACAACTCGATACCGTTCACACGGAGGGTCAGTCGGCCAGGATCGAATGAGACCCCCGCGTATCCCGCAGCAGAAACGATACGGCCCCAGTTTGGATCAGCACCAGCTATGGCCGTCTTGACCAGTGGGCTGTCAGCAACTGCCCTGGCCACTCGCCGGGCGTCTTCCCGGCTTTCCGCGCCACGCACCTCAATTCGTATGACGTGCGTGGCACCTTCTCCGTCATCCGCGATTTCATGTGCGAGAGCATCGCAGGTTTGCTTCAAAGCGGACTCAAATGCTTCGAGTTCTTTCCCTGCCAATGGTTCTCCCCCTGCTGCCCCGTTAGCAAGGAGTAAAACGGTGTCATTGGTGCTCATGTGTCCATCAACACTGACACAATTAAACGTGAGATCAGCTGTCTGAAGGAGGAGGCGTTGTGCGTCGTCTGGTGTAATTGCAGCGTCGGTGATGACTAGACCAAGCATGGTTGCGAGTTTAGGTCCAATCATGGCCGCACCCTTTGCCATGCCAAGCATCTGATAGGTCTCACCATCTGGGGTTTTTCCAAATGCCGTTCCGGTGAGTTTTGGACGAGTATCAGTTGTCATGAATCCGCGTGCCGCGCGGAGAATACTTTCATCATTGTCGGCCAGTTGGTCAGCCACGGTACGGATTCCGTTTTTAATGGTCTCCATTGGAAGAAACTCACCGATGATACCTGTCGACATGACAAGGACGCTGCTTTCTAGTCCTCCAATTGCTTCGGCTGTAACGTGTGCCATGGCAGCAGTATCAGTGTCACCTTGTGTTCCTGTGCAAGCGTTTGCATTTCCCGAATTGACGATGATGCCGCGGAACCCAGTGCCTGGTGTTCGGGCTCGATCAAAAGCAACAGGGGCAGCAAAGACACAATTTTGCGTGTAGACACCGGCTGCCGTCGCTGGTCTGTCGGAGACTATAAGAGAGATGTCTTCTCGGGCTGGATTTCGCTTCAGACCCGCATGCAGGCCAGATACGCGAAATCCCTTCGGGAGCGGAGGTATTGGGCCGCGGAGTGGTGTTTCAGCAGGAGCCATCAGCAGTTGGTGAATAGAGGGATAGTGGAGTTTAGAGCAAACCTGTTGTTTCAGGCAGGTTATGCATGCAATTTAAGTTTTGTACGGCAGCACCTGCGGCACCTTTGACGAGGTTATCTAGACAGGAAATCATAATGAATCGACCTCGCACGAGTCGTACAGTCAGGTCACAAAAGTTTGTATCAACCGTGTCTTTCGTTCCCGGTAAGTGATCAACGAGTCGAATGAAGTGTTCATGACCGTAAGCATCATTCCACGTTTCATCAATGTGCTTTTCGGTGACACCAGGGGAAGGTTTTGCGTAAATGGTTGCAAGAATACCTCTATCCATCGGCGCGAGTTGCGGGGTAAAGATAACCTCGGGCAGTGTTTCTGCGTGTCGGGCAATAATTTGTTCGATCTCCGGCGTGTGGCGATGGCGGCCAACATTATAGGCTGAAAGGCTCTCATTACATTCCGGGAAATGCGCCATGAGTTTTGGGTTCCGACCTGCCCCACTTACTCCACTTTTTGCATCGATGATAATGTCAGAAGTTTCTATCAACCCAGCCTTCACTAAAGGCGCAAGTGGGATAATAGCAGCGCTGGCATAACAGCCAGGGTTGGCAACGAGTTTGGCATCAGTGATGGTTTCTCTAAATAATTCAGGGAGACCGTAGACGGTTGTGCCGAGCCGAGTACTGTCGCTATGTGGTTGTCCGTACCATTCCTGATACGTTGGGGCGTCGTTTAGTCGGTAGTCGGCACTCAGGTCTACAACTCTGACTCCACCATCAAGAAGTGTCGGAACGACTGACGCGCTCGCGCAGTGTGGTAGGCAACATAAAACAACGTCTGCACGCTCGGCTATTGCTTCAGGCTTAAGATCTTCAAGTGGTAGATCAAGCCTTCCAACGAGGCTTGGATGAACACTTGAAACGAGCGTATTTCCTTCCTGGCGACTGGTAACCGCAACGATTTCAACGTCCGGATGTCGAAGGAGGTGTTTTATTGACTCAAGCGCCGTATATCCTGTGGCGCCGAGGATAGCAACTTTTATCACGTCAGTGCTGTGTCAAAAGGGAATGTTAGATTCGGATAGTAATTTGGCAAATGCCATCTCAAAGTACTATACCAGAGGAACCAGGCCTGGGTTTGTTATCTGCTCAGATTACCCTTGTCAGCGTGGGTATCAATGAGTTCGAGTAGCCAGCAAGCGACCGAAGTTTTTGTGCCATCTCGCTGTCCAACCATCGCATGAGCATGGTCATAGACGGTCACTGATGTGGTTGTGGTGTCGAGTGCTGTCAGGTCGTTGAGAACAATAAGGTCACATTTTTTCGCCGTAATCTTTTTGAGAGCTCTCGCTGGATCACCATCTGGCTCAAGCGCGAAGGCAATCATCCATTGAGAGGGCATGGCTTGACGCGCAAGAGTTGCAATGATGTCACGAGTGGGCTTGAGGTCGAGTGCGAGGCCACGCTGTCTTGGGAGTTTGCCTTTTGCTCGCTTCTTTGGCTCAAAGTCGCAGGGTGCTGCGGTGGCGATGACGCCATCGACCCGGGGCAGGAGGGTAAGTGACTTCTTGAGCATGTCGCCGGTTGTAATGACCGATGATACTCTGGCTTCTGCCGGATACTGGACACTCACAGGCCCACTCACAATACTCACCGAATGCCCCTTCGCTAAAGCGGCCTCTGCAAGTGCGCATGCCATGCGGCCACTTGAAGCATTTGTTAAGTAGCGGACGTCATCAATGTAAGCACGAGTAGGACCAGCAGTAATAAGTATGTGAGACATAGGTTTTCAGGAGTTGCCGTGTTCATGCTACACGGCATTAATGACGCGATCGATCGCTGTGAGTATCGTTTCAGGTTCTGCCATGCGACCAGTCCCTATTGTGCGGCATGAAAGCCATCCTGAGGTTGGCTGGATAAGTTCAACACCATCGTCGATGAGTTGTGCTACGTTTCTTTGGACCGCAGCTTTTTGCCACATGGCTGCGTTCATAGCCGGCACCATGAGTATGGGGCAGGTGACGCACAAAAGAAGCGTAGAGAGTAGGTCATCAGCGATCCCTGCTGCAGCCTTCGCAAGTATATCGGCGGTTGCTGGTGCAACGACTACGAGTTCTGCACGTTCTGCAAGTTCGATATGGGCACCTAAAGGATATTGCTCGGGATTGAAGCTGTCAGAGCAGACCGGTCGGCCGGTAAGTGCAGAGAACGTTGTCGAGCCGATAAATCGTTCAGCATTTTTGGTCATCACAACAGACACGCCTGCCGACCGCTGTACAAGGCGGCTCGTCAATGCTGCGACCTTAAAGGCCGCGATACCGCCGCCGACAGCAAGGATCATTTCACGGTCGGTGAGTGAATCTGGCACAAAACAATCCAGCAGTACGAGAAGCTACGAATAAGACAAGTGCTTTAAAGAGTGCCTATACGATGCACCAACAGCAAAGGTATCCATTAGAAACTTGCATCAAAATCAATTGGTGCTCCTGCTTCAGGTGATTCTCCAGTAATCCGAAGATTCATTGATGTGTCAAGGAAAATTTTGTCTTGTTTGATTTCTTCGATCACAATCTGCATCTTATCGTTGCTATCTATGTCAACAAGTGGCCGGCCACCAGCGTTGAGAGCAACAAGACGTTTTTGAATAAGTGTTGATAGCTTAAATCGTCCGCCAACCTTATTCACAATTTCTTCTTCACGGAGGTCGTCGATCATATCGAGAATGCTTTCTTTGTGACGGACTAAAAGGTTACAGGGTGTTCAGGTAGAAGCTGGAGATGGATCGTTGGAAAAGCCAGCTTCGATGAGGATTGTTTTAATGTTTGCTAGTGCAGTGTCTACAGAATCATTAACAACCCGGTGTCGATAATGACCTGATTGACGAAGTTCACGGTGAGCAACTTCCAACCTTCGCTCAATAGCTTCCGAAGTTTCGGTACCTCGACCACGGAGGCGTTGCTCGAGATGGGCAGGATCTGAAGGTTCAACGAAAATTGTTACCGCTTGAGGATACCGTGCCAGAATGGAAAGGGTACCCTCGACGTCGATTTCAAGGATAACCCATTTCCCATGGTTAAGGCGAGGAGTGACCTCACCTTCCAGTGTTCCGTACCAGTATTCGCGACCATATACTTGGCAGCACTCAATGAATTCCCCTGCATTCCTCTTATTTTCGAACTCACGAGGTGGAAGAAAGTGGTAGTCCACGCCGGGTGTTTCTCCGTCGCGTGGCGGCCTTGTCGTGGCTGAAATGCTTGGAATAAGTGTAGAAAAATCGTTCAGGAGGCGGCGAAGGAGCGTAGATTTCCCGACGCCCGATGGGCCGGAAAGAACCACAAGTTGACCTTCATAGTGCGTCATATACTTGTTCTACCCCAGTTGTGGTGGCCTTGGAAAGTGCTTCCCCGGCACCACGGGGAATACGAGGCCGCGGGGCTTACTCGATATTGGCGGCCTGTTCCCGAATTCTTTCCACCTGTGATTTGAGGTCAACCACCGCGTGGGCGATAGCAACATCGACAGATTTCGAGCCGATTGTATTTGCTTCACGCCCGAGTTCCTGGGCAAGGAAGTCCAGGCTTCGACCCGGTGCCGTGTCGCGCAGGAGACTTCGGAATTGTTCGATATGGCTTTCAAGCCTGACAAGTTCCTCAGAAATGTCTGATCGATCGGCAATAAGAGCAACTTCACGAATGACATCATTGTCGTCCAAGCTTGCTTGATGTGTTTCTAGTACTTTCGCAACACGGTCGAGAAGTCGTTGCCGGTGCTCAGCGACGACTTCCGGTACACGTGTTCTTATTTGCTCAACGAGTACACCAATAGCACCACATACCTGCTCGAGGTCTGTAAAC
>CAJXFK010000134.1 GCA_913052575.1 uncultured Planctomycetaceae bacterium | reverse complement strand
ACGCCTGAGCTTGAGAATCAACAACTGCCTGGCCACCACCGTAGCTGATTACTGAACCATTGACCGTATTCAAAAATGGACGGAGTACTTCCCGGCCAACATCACCTTGCCAATCAGAGTCGGCACGGAAAACAAGTCCGCCCCAGTGCCCACGTGAACGCAACGGTGCTGGGCCAGCACTTGCATCAAATTGTCGATCTGTCGAACTAAACTGAACCGGTTTATTTGGAACACCAAGAACCTGCAAGCTGGCACCGGCTCGACTGTCACCAGCCTGTGGTGAAGAACTTCCAACGTCAACAATGGAACGTCGCATACGGAACGACGCACCTTCATCGATCATCACGGTGACGCCAGCGGGGACGATAAACGTTTCGCCATCACTGAGAATATTTCCCTGGTCGTCTTTTCCAACATAGTAGTGATGCGGATTTTCAACTGAGCTCGAGTTTGCCACTAAGCCACTAGAGACCTCATTGCCTTCGTTCCCCACGATCCGAATCGTTCGAATATCTGTCGTGAATGAATTCGCCTCTGCAATTGCAGCTTTAATTGTTGTGAATGGATTGGTAAGCGATCCATCCTGATCTGCTTCAGCCGTTGCAAATCGGAGAGGTGTGGCTGCAGCAACAATTGCTGTTGGTGGAATAGCCTCGCTAATGGTGATGACGTTTCCATCAGGTGCACCAACAACAGTCACGCCCTCAGGAATATTCAAGCCATAGACTCGCATGCCATCCAGAATTCCCGTGGGATCATCTACTGTAAGTTCGGCCGTGTTGGTTGCTTCTGTACTGACAGATGCCCATGCAGCAGTTGCAATTTTATCGACATACACTGTTTTGGAGGCCTCGGCCGTTTGAAACCAGAAACTAAACACTCCACCGGCCTGACCATCTCGATTCCCATCGAGTGCCGTTCCACTTGCGTCTGTCACGGTATTAGTCGATGACGCCTTATCAACATGCTTTAACGAGAGTTGATAAGCACCTTGACTCTGTCCACCGGAGCCACTTTCTTCGATCTCTGGATTGAATAAATCATTTCCTGCTGCTGTCACAGCAACGTAGTAGATATAGTCGCCCACACTGTTTGCTTTTGTGAGATCTAATTCGATCCGTGAGTCACTCCCAAATGAATCATCATTTCGAGCAATGATGGTTCTTTCACCCGTGGCCGGGTCTTCACGGTAGAGCGTGAGTACGGTATCAAGTTTACTGGTGACAACATCGCCAGGACGATTCACGATTGTTTCTGCATTAAAAACACCGTCACCGGAAAGCGTAAACTGATAAATGTCGATATCTGACCCAGCGTTCGGAAACAACTGTCGAGCATGAATAATGTCATAGTCGCCGAGGAAAATTGCTTCGCCATTCAAGCCGCCGCCCATAATTGACGGTAGATCAAATGAATGCTTGAGGCCAAGAAGCTCACCAATCTGCTGCATGGCCGTTCGAAACCAGAGCCCACCGTATTCACTGAGACCCCAGTTTTCAGTCGAATCCATGATGGCCACATTTGTATCAACAGTACCGTCGTTGTCTATATCTGTCTGGCCGGCAAGGCCAGCCGGAGTTGTCGGAATCGTCGTATCGAAAGCTCGTAAATCACCAGTCACTATCGTCATAGTGTCATCCGGTGGCGTCGCCAGATCAGCGGACTCAACAAACTGAACACCGAGATATCGACTAAAGATCTCAAAGATCTCTCGAGTGCGTTGTTTTTGTGTGTCAGTAATCTGATTCGCCAGAGGTTGCCCTTGGGGATCTGTTCCGTAGTCACTCCTGAAATTGTAGAACCGCGTTGGAATTTCAACGGCTGGGCCTACAGCCAAATTTTCGCCGTGATGTTCCATGCCCAGGTTGACGGGGACGTCTCTGTGTCCAGATTCAGTAATCGAGCCAGCATTACCAGGGAAAGAAAGCTCTACATTTTCACCTGCAACAACCGGTGCAGTTGAGGTAATCGTGGCATTGGTACTGATAACCCCGTCGATCAAAACTCCTTCAGGGGGCAAGACATTAGGTGTGGCTACGTTCCCAAGCCCATCCTGGGCAGTCGCAAAAGATGTTCCTGCACCGCCTACGCCTTCATTGATAGCACTAGCCGCGACAGGCACACCAGAGCCGCCTATTTCGAGCCGGAAGGTTTTATTGTCATCAATTGATGCAAACTCAAGCGCAACACTATTCGTTGCAGCTGTATACGTTGCAGTTGTAGGAGACACACTACTCTGCTCTGCGGCAGTGGCCTCATCAATCTCGATGAGTTGGTAGAGGTTTGTATCCTCGACAGACGCCTGTTCCATCGGCTCACTGCCATCAAAATACACAACGATTTCATTTGCAGATTGACTCAGTGTGAGATTTTCTGAATCACCGGCTTCCAAGCTTGGACGACTTATCGGTTGTGGCACAACAGACACAACATTCGGACCCAGGCTCAATCGGAATGGAATCGTTGTTGACGAGCCGCTATTAAACTGCTCGATAACACCCGTGGCATCTGGGAGTGTGGTCAGACCACTGATCGTAATCTGGTAGGTATCGTCGGGCAGACTGTTTGCAAAGCGAATAACGACCTGATTCTCATTTGGGGCATCATCTACAATAATCGCACCAGGGGAAACGGTGACATCTTGAAACGACCCAGTCGCACCGAATGGATCATTTGCACGGCCACTACGCTCGACGGTTATTCCCCCAGCAAGAGATAATGGGTCTATCTGTGTTTCTGGCGTAAACCTCAGAACAACCTGTTGAGGTGAAACATCAAGCGATGGTGTCGCTACATCTCCGGCCTGATGAAATGGAGATTCGGTTTCAATGTATGAAGCCACATACTCAAAAGCCAGCATTTTTCGAGGTTCAAGACCTTCAACTATTTGAACTGCACTTTTGTCGTGTTGGCGATTCCTCGTACCGACTCGGGATGGCTTCAATCCACGAGCACGCGATGAAAAGAGAAAATGCACGGATCCGAACCAATCGGGAAACCTCATATGAACTCAACCTTTAGATTGATAAGAAACAACATGAACCATGGAATTCGGCCTAGACTATCCTCGAGCTACTACACCTTGTGCGAAGCAAACTCTCAATAGAATTGGGACTCGCTGATCCCAAAGGGCTCTATCCCCGTCTTTAATCGATCAAAACATGCGTCCTTGCAAAGTCAACTTGTAATTGACCGTATCACTTGCCTTCTCCAACATCAACAAATTGGTTTTTCGGAAAAATCGCGTCAGATTTGGCACAATCACCGATGCAACCCCCTCTATTTAGCCGTGTTTGCTAATGAGTACATTTATTGTAATCATCAGAATTCATTATCACCCAGCGTTTTCCCACGTATAAGCCATTCATTCGTGAATTTCGCTTAGAAAGAAGGGTCCCGTATCTGGTAACGTTCTCAAGCAGAATTTGTTACCAGCTTTTTGACGCCCCGGGATTCCTCACGAACTCTATTATCGTAAAACTGATTCTCTAGCCTACGTACGAGCCATGCCGTTTGTTCAATGAAAAAGCCGGCTAAATACCCGAAAACAATATCTCTGCTTCCTGCGGGAACAGAACTCATTACTGCGATAGCAACGGACAACTGTCTCGTTGGACGGTCACATGAATGCGACTGGCCGCCCGAGGTGAAGAACCTGCCAGCGCTTACTTCGGCAGCCATTGACCCGCTGGCATCGAGTTCGGCCATTGACCAACAGGTGAAAGCTTCCCAAGGAGCGCCGCTGTTTACAGTCGAAGAATCACTTCTTACTTCCCTTGCTCCAGATCTGATTGTGACACAAGCAGCCTGCGATGTATGCGCCGTTGATGCCAAACAGGTCATCGCAATAGCTGACACCATTCGGCTTGCTGATGGCACCTCACCAGACGTATTAACTCTTTCGCCTGAATCACTCGGTGACCTGTTTTCAGATATTGTGCGGGTTGGAGAAGCACTTGGAGCGACAGAACAAGCAAAACATCTCCTCGATGTACTGAAAAAACGCTGCAAGAACGTTGTGACACAGTGCCATGCCAGCTCTGATCACCATTCACACCAAAATATTGCTCGTCCAAATAGTGCCCGTCCGCATATCGCCCTTATTGAATGGCTCGATCCACCCATGTCTGCAGGAAATTGGGTGCCTGAAATGATTCAGATGGTAGGGGCAACTGATGCCTTGGGGGCTGATGGAGGAAAGTCCCACTGGATTGACTGGGCAGACGTCGCTGCTGCTGATCCTGATGTCGTGATTCTTATTCCGTGTGGCTTTGAGCTGCAACGGGTACTGACGGAGGCCAAAACGCCGGCTGTCTGGCCACACCTCAAAGATCTTCGGGCAACACGTGAAGGCAACCTCTTTGCTGTTGATGGCCACCACCTCTTTAATAGACCAGGCCCACGACTGATCGATTCACTCGAAGTGCTCGCTGAGATCGTCCATCCAGAGGTGTTCCAGTTCAAAGCTACTACTCAATTTGCGAAACGGATTGAGTCTTAACTTCTGATGTACGAACTCGTTTTGTACAGAGAACCCAAAGAAGGCACTGCTGAACTTCTGCTCTTGTACGTTCGTCAAAAGTCACGGAACCATTGATTTGTGGTGGTTTTGTGTCGTTTGTATGGGTCTCCCGGCAGACTCCACATCCATCTTCAGAAAACACCCGAGTTTTGGGTGACTCTACGGAACAGGCAACCTAGACTGCTTACAGAGAGTATGATGATCCTCGCTGGCGGCCGATATCGGTACTGCCTTTTTGGATTCCCGCACTATTTTTGATTCCCGCACTATCGAAACACCGTATTTATGAACCAAGAATTTCGTATTGAAATCCCTCAGTTCGACCCTCGCTGGAGTCGATCACTCGTGCCGCTCGTGGCGATTGTTATTGCCTGCCTCGCTCTTCTTTCAAGCAGCGTCTATTCGGTAGGTGCAGAAAGCGTTGGAGTGATTCAGCGGTTTGGAAAGTACACCGGTACAGTCGACCCGGGGCTTCGCTTCAAACTGCCTTTTGGCATTGATCGTGTCACCATCCTGCCGGTCAAACGACAACTCAAAATGGAATTTGGTTTTGGCACTGGTGGTGCAAACGACCTTTATCAGGTTTCACGTGAGCAGGAACGTGAAGCTGACATGGTGACTGGTGATCTCAATGCAGCCCATGTTGAGTGGGTCGTGCAGTATGAGATCAGCGACCCCGAACAATTTCTGTTTAATCTACGAGAGCCTGCTGCAACGCTTCGTGACCTCGCTGAAAGCGTCATGCGAGAAGTTGTTGGTGACCGCACCGTGGATGAAGTGCTGACGATTGGTCGGCAAGGTATTGAAAACGCCGCCATCACAAAACTCACTGATCTTGTACAGAGCCTGGAAATGGGGCTCCGCGTGCAACAGGTTCAGCTCAAAAACGTCCATCCGCCGTCTGCTGTGCAGGCCTCCTTCGATGAGGTGAATCGTGCTCAGCAGGAACGTGAAGAAATGATTAATCAGGCAAACGGTGAATACAACAAGGTTGTGCCTCGGGCCCGTGGTGAAGCAGACCGAACCATTCAGGGTGCAGAGGGCTACGCCGTCAAACGTGTGAATGAAGCCAAAGGCGATATCGCACGGTTTTCAGCGTTACTTGAACAGTATGAAAAAGCACCTGATGTCACTCGTCAGCGGCTCTATCTTGAGACCATCAGTGAGATTCTCCCACAGCTTGGGAGCAAGGTCATCCTCGATGCAGACGTCCAGCAGTTCCTGCCGCTGATGAACCTCCAACAACTTTCACCGGAGGCAAAACGATGAGCCCCATGCCAATCAATCATCCCGTCCTTATATTCACCCGTCGTATTGGTGACTTTCTGTTTTCACCGGCTGGCCTTGCAGGCATCATCTTGCTTGCCATTGTTCTATTTGGCTGTGCCTACACAGTGGATCAGACCGAACAGGTCGTCATCACCCAGTTTGGTCGGCCCGTTGGAAACCCGATCAATGCGGTCGATTCGGCCGCAGGGGCTGGGCTGCATTTCAAGATTCCTTTCGTGCAAACTGCCAATCGATTTGAAAAACGAATTCTCGAGTGGGATGGCCAGCCGAGTGAAATGACCACACGTGACAAACTCTATGTTGTGGTTGACACCTTTGGACGCTGGAGAATTGCCGACCCATTACGATATTTTCAAAGCTTGCGTGATGAACGTAGTGCCCTGTCACGACTTGATGACATTATTGGGAGTGAGACCCGAAACGTGATTGCTCGACATGATCTCATTGAGGTTGTCCGATCAGACAAGGAACGGAAACCTGAACAAGATGCAATCCTCGCAGAGTCTGGTGGGACCATCGGTGTTCTGCCTCCCATCCGAATTGGTCGGCATCGACTGGAAGATGAGATTCTTGCAGCGGCGTCACCAAAGGTTGGTATCTGGGGAATAGAACTACTCGATGTCAAAGTCAAACGACTCAATTACAAGCAGGGTGTGATCGAGAAAATATACGACCGAATGAAGTCCGAGAGAATTCAGATTGCCGAACGGTTCCGCTCGGAGGGTGCTGGCGAAGCTGCGAAAATCAGCGGTAAAAAAGAGCGTGATCTTTCCCAGATTGAATCTGATGCCTATCGCGAGGTTGAAGAAATCCGTGGCCGAGCCGATGCAGAAGCCTCTGAAATCTACGCAAAAGCCTACACTGCGAGCCCCATGGCGTCTGACTTCTATACCTTTGTAAAGACGCTGGATACCTATAAAACAACACTTGGCCGAGATAGTACGCTCGTACTCTCGACGGATAGCGATCTGTTCGGTCTGCTAAAAAGTATTGGGGGGAAAGACAGCCCCTCCCCGGCAGCCAAGAAGAAGTAGCACTTTTTTGTGTAACACGAGGCAGACCTCGTCGTCATCCGGGCAGAACCACTTTTGTTTCACCGGAGGACGACACCATGTCCCCAGCCAGTGAGCCTTTATCCCCTGATCCTTCGTCCAGCGATCCTTTACCCAGTGATCCTTTATATTGGGTATTGGAGGCTGTTGAGGCGTACGAGTTACCGTTGCTGAGATATGCTCGGCGGCTACTCAACGACCTCGACTTAGCAAACGATGCTGTACAGCATGCGTTTGTCAAACTCTGCGAGCAGTCGCAGGATCATCTTCAGGGCCGGGTGGCACCCTGGCTCTTTCGAGTCTGTCGCAATAAAGCAATCGACCATCTCAGACGAGCCGGCCGCGAGCAGACGTTCCTACAAGATGACGGTG
>CAJXFK010000133.1 GCA_913052575.1 uncultured Planctomycetaceae bacterium | reverse complement strand
GCATGGGCGGCGGTGGCATGGGCGGCGGTGGCATGGGCGGCGGTGGCATGGGCGGTGGCATGTTTTCAGTTCCACCAGAAAAAACAAAAGTCGTGAAAGTGGCCACAGTCTGTTTGGAGTATGGCAAACGTGAACCCTCGCCTCGGATTCCTTATCAATTGGCGGCTCTCGAGACATTTTCAGAGGACCCTGCTCTAGCGGTACTGCTTGAAGCGTTTGGTCGGGGTGAGATTCCACTGAAGGTTGCGCAGGCAGCTGCATGGAATATTTCGAGTGGCTTGTCCTGGCAGCAACTTGCCGCTGAAATGATTGATCACGCGGGCGGTGTTCCTGACCAACGATATTTTAGCAATGCAGAACTTTTTGCTGCGCAGCAGGTTGTCAATAGGGTTCACAAGCTGGTGCTTGGTATGGATCAAACTTCAAAATATCACTCCTCTGGTGAACGCTGAACAGCACCAGAAGCTTGCCTTTCGAGTGATATTTCTTGCGAAAAGCACGACGTCATCCCTACATATACGGGAGACAGATCGTGTGCTCATGGTAGAAATTGCCTGTGAACACTGCTTGCCCCTCAACAAACAGGTAGTTTTGGGTTACAAGTGTAGTTGAAATGGGGTTTACTCAGAACACTCTGGATCCGTCAAAAGATCATTGCTGACAATTACATGGAGATGTGGCTGATATGGAAAAGCAGGTAGAAACTCAGGTGTTACAGTCAACGGAAGTTGTCGTAGAGGCTCGGAATCTCTCGAAGACGTATCGCGACTTCTGGGGGCGGAGTAAGAAAGTGGCACTGAAGCCGCTTGATCTTGAGATTCGCCAGGGTGAAATTTTTGGCTTGCTTGGACCGAATGGTTCGGGAAAGACAACGACGATGAAACTTTTGCTCGGTCTTATCTTTCCCACGTCTGGAGAGGCAGTTGTTTTTGGTAAAGACGCAACAGACGTTTCAAAGAACGACCGTATTGGATACCTTCCTGAAGAATCCTATCTCTATAAATTTCTTGACGCTGAAGAGACCTTGGACTTTTATGGTCGGCTGTTTGATATGCCACCAGATGAAAGAAAACGTCGAGCAGACGCCCTCATTGAAATGGTCGGTCTTGGGCGTGATAAGAAAAGACAATTGCGTGAGTATTCAAAAGGTATGACTCGTCGCATTGGCGTTGCTCAAGCACTTATCAATGACCCAGAACTCGTTCTCCTTGATGAGCCAACAAGTGGGTTAGACCCGATTGGTACGCGTGAAATGAAAGATCTGATCATTGATCTGAAGGAACGTGGAAAAACAGTCATTATGTGCTCACATCTTCTAGCAGATGTGGAGGATGTATGTGACCGTATCGCTGTTCTGCATCAGGGGGAACTAAAAGAACTAGGTCGTGTTGACGAGCTGCTTCGAGTCACTGATATCACTCAAATTAGATCAACCGGTCTTCCGGTTGAGGCTCACGATGAAATACGGGCTGTTATCGAGCGTCATGGTGGAACTGGGATTGAGATTGGTAGTCCGACGACAACACTCGAGGATTTGTTCCTAGAGATCGTCCAGGATACTGAGGCGAGACCGGGTCGGAGGGCACGATAGGATGGACAGCCTAAGGAAGTAGGTCCTCATTCATAGTTTATGAGTACGCATGTTGGAGTCGTTCTGAAAATAAGCAGTGTCTCCGTGTAACAGATAATAATATTTGAATAACTTTTTACCTGATTTACAAACGAGCGATAAAATCGATGGTTCTTGAACAGGAAATACCGGCATTCGTGACTTGGTTTGGTCCCGCACTCGCCTCGTATGTGCTGGTTGCTTTTTTAGTAGCGGTCTTTGCAGCTCTGTTAGCGTGGGTTTCACTCTCTGCTGTTTCAGGGCCACTGGCGGCTGGAGATCGGGTGTATCGTGGAGTGTTGGCCGGTATCGCAGATCTCCTTGGTATGTCGACTCGACGTGTTTGGGCTCTAGCGAGACTGGCAATCCAAGAGTCACTTCGGCGAAACGTGCTCATTGTCTTAGGTCTTTTCGCAGTCATCGTCTTGTTTGCGGGATGGTTTTTAGATCCGCAAAGTGTAAATCCAGGAAAGCTTTATCTAGGTTTTATCCTCTCAGCGACAAATTTGTTGGTCTGTCTTGTGGTACTTGTGCTCGCTGTTTTTAGTCTTCCTGCCGATGTCAAGGCGAAGGCGATCCAGACAGTGACAACGAAGCCTGTCCGTACAGGTGAAATAGTATTTGGGAGAATTCTGGGATTCTCTATTGTCGGAACAGTACTTCTTGTAATCATGGGAGGCGTCGGGTGGGCGTTTGTGGTCAGAAGTGTTAGTCATCGCCATCAGGTATCTGGAGCAGACCTCTTTGAGAATCAGCGTGAAGATGGCCGTGTAACTGGCTTGGAGGGCCGTACCAGCTTGAATCGTGGACATCGTCATCGTGTGGAGCTCGATGCCGATGGCAATGGTGCGACAGATACAACTCAAGGCCATAGGCACGTCATTCGACGGATAAATGGAGTTGGAGAAACTGCTCGGTATGAAGTTGGTCCCGTTGAAGGGATGCTTGAAGCCCGGAGGCCCTTGCGGGGCACTTTACGGTTCCTTGACCGCGAAGGACGCCCGAGTGATAAGGGAATAAGCGTTGGAGCAGAATGGTCCTACCGTCAATATATTGAGGGTGGATCTCTTGCAGCAGCAATTTGGACATTTGATGGGATTGCTGCATCAGAGTTTCCGCAGGGCTTGCCACTTGAAATGATTGTTCGAGTATTTCGGACATATAAAGGAGATATTGAAAAGGGGATTGCAGGAAGTGTTCGGGTTCGGAATCCCTCGAGTGGGTTGCAGAGTGACCCGATTTATTTCACCGCGAAAGAGTTCACCATTGACTCCCTCCAGATTCCTAGGACCCTAGTGGCAACCTCGGCTGACGGAGGAACGAGGAACGTAGATCTGTTTGATGATATTATTTCTGACGGCAGGGTCGAAGTAGTACTGCAGTGTCTTGAGCCATCACAGTATTACGGAGTCGCCCAGGCTGATTTTTATCTTCGTAGTGGTAATGGTTCGTTTATTTTGAATTATGCCAAAAGTTGTCTGGGAATCTGGTTTGCAATGCTGCTGGTCGCGGCAATCGGTGTTATGTTCAGCACGTTTTTGGCGGGTCCCGTTGCCCTGCTAGCAACCTTGTCAGTTATAATGGTAGGTCAATTTCGTGGTTTTATCGAAGGCCTTTTTGATGCTCAATTGACGGGCAATAGCTTTGAAGTGCCAGGTGGTGGACCCATAGAATCGTTATACAGAATTGTTACGCAAGCGAGCATAGTAGTCGACTTAGAGCAAACGTCTTTTGTGACAGCGATGAAAACTGTGGATACCTTCCTGCTCGCTCCGATGCGGCTTGCAGCATATTTGTTTCCATCTCTGTCGGATTTAGGAACGAGTGATTTCGTGGCGAGTGGCTTTGACATCCCGATGAATTTAATTGGTCAGCACGCTTTCGAAACACTCGGTTATCTTGTGGCATTTTTTATTGCAGGGGCATTCAGTCTCAAGGCTCGTGAGGTGGCATCATGACTTCAGAAAATAATAGTCTTTCCACAAAGTCAAAGTCTCAAGATAAAAGTGCATGGCTCGGCCTTCGGCCTGAGACACTCGTAACACTTGTGCTCATTGCAGTTCTTTTGGTCCCGCTGTCTGGGCTGAGCCAGCCCAGAGATTCATCTTCTCCGGGTGGTAAACTAGCTCAGTTGAGAACAGAGGCGCAGCTATCTCAGGCTGATCTTGGTGAAATTGATCCAACCAGTGAAACAATGCGTTTAGCGACGCTTGGTCTGAAGAATATTGCAGTGACACTGCTCTGGGATCGAGCAAATTTTTACAAGAAAGTAGAGGACTGGACAAATCTTTCTGCTGTTTTGGAGCAAATGACAAAACTTCAGCCAAATTTCTATTCAGTCTGGGATTTTCAAGCCCATAATCTCTCGTACAACATTTCAGTTCAATTCGATGATTACCGTGATCGGTATGCGTGGGTGATGAAAGGCATCGAGTTTCTGCGGCAGGGGGTTTTCTTTAATACACGGGAACCGCGACTGCTTGGACGAATGGGATGGTTCATCGGCCAGAAAATTGGTCGTGCGGACGAGAAAGTGCAGTTCCGTCGGCTTTTCAAAGCAGACGATGATTTTCATGAGAGAGATCGCCCCGGTAGAACTCTTTCTGAACGCGACAACTGGTTGGTAGGCCGAGAGAAGTATCTTGCTGCTCAAAAACTTGTTGACTCAGGTGCACCACTCAAAACAACTCCGTTGATCTTTCATTCGGAGCCGATGATGACAGCCATTAACTATGCAAGAGCGCTTGAATCGGATGGTGTATTTGATGATAAAACCCGCGATGGTTGGGAGCTGGCAACTGAGGAAATGCAACGGTTCGCGGTAAGGCAAATCCCTACAAGTTGGGATGTGCCAATTCGCCTGGGTTTAAGAGAAAGTGAGTTAGCTCGGGCAGAACGCCTAGCAAAACAGTTAGAAAAGCTTCTCCCGGGGAAATTTTCTGAGATGGAGGCTGAACGAGAGAGTTCTTTGAGTGAGAGTCAAAAGGCGGCACTTCAGGTGTCTCCTCTGAACCGAACAGAGCAGGAGCAGCAGTTGATTGCTGATGCCAATCGGGAAATGAATGTTACATGGAAAATGGTTGCTCAGAATGCACCTCAAGAGATTCGTGCAAAGGCAAAACGTCTTGCTGAGGAGTATGTAGAGGCTACTGAAACCGCAGATATTATAAGTCGTTATCGAGACATTGTAAATTTTGATTACTGGCGTGCCACGTGCGAGATGAGTGTCACAGATTTGGCATTGCAGGCCCGCGAGGCAACGTGGCGCGCTGAAAAAGATTATGAAGAAGCGAGACTGCAACCGGCGAAACAGGCATTCGAGGAGGCATTTGAAGCGTGGCGCAGGGTGCTTGATGATTCGGAAGTGCTTCGCGAGGATGCAATGACTCAAGAAGATATTGTTGAGATCATTGATGTCTACCGTGAGTTACTCGAGCAGTTAGATGAGCCATTTCCGAAGCCCTTCATTCTCGATGATGTACTTGATAGAACATAGTTTGATAGGAAATGAAGCGTTCCTTGGTTAGCCCTTACCGCGATGAGGTTTGCTATCCATGCTGCGACTCTCCATAAGATCAGGTGAGTCGGTGCTCTTGTAGGTGCGATACGTTTGAACGGTGAACAGGCAGCTTTAGCTCGAGCAGTTATTCTTAAACGTTAGAACCGATTATTCTCTTGTTTTGCTGTCGATAAAATAATTTATGGAGATAAGGTTACAGGTCTTGAGAACTACGGCTTCGCTATGGGTCTCTCGACGGAAGCTTAGCCAGAGAGAATCCTCGTCTAATAAGATGATCAGGAATGTCTTGGCAAGGAGAGATGCCAGTATTTTGTAGCCTCTGACAGCATGACGAGTACTTTGCGGCATGTCCGTTCCGTCGCGCGAAAGAGTGTACTTTTAGGATCGTTGCTGATGCGGTATTTTTCAAAACAGTCCTGCTAGAGTCTCGTAAAACCTGTTTGATGTGTAACTCAAAAACACAGGGAGGTTACAAACTCGACCAGTACGCTCAGTAGAACAACATCGCAATCACGATCCCGGGGTTTGTGCTCCCCGCTCTATTGTTTGTCCGACAACAGACAAAGTTTTTTCAGTCCTTTGAATTACTGGTAAGATATATCGAACATTGACCAGTCCGCGGACTTTGCCGTGAAGGGCTTTTGTGGTCAAGAATTAAAGTTGAATTCGTTGCGTTTGAGATACATTTAATTCATAGCGTGAGAAAACCATGTGCGGTATTGTTGGAATAGTTGCTCATGAAGATGTGAATCAAAATCTTTATGACGCTTTAACAGTGCTGCAGCATCGAGGGCAGGATGCTGCCGGTATCATGACCTGTGCTGAAGATAAAGTGTCACTGCGAAAATCAAATGGCATGGTGTATGACGTCTTCCGGCACGACCACATGCGTAGGCTGATTGGCCCTATGGGAATTGGGCATGTGCGATACCCAACGGCTGGATGCAATAGTTCTGCTGAGTCTCAACCGTTCTACGTCAACTCGCCTTATGGAATCGCCCTCGCTCATAACGGTAATCTCACAAACTCTGACGAGTTAGAAGAAGAACTCTACAGGTCGGACTTGAGGCATATAAATACATCAAGTGATAGTGAAGTGATTTTGAATGTATTTGCTCATGAATTACAGAAAGTTGGCCAACAAAAGCTAACGCCAGAAGGTGTTTTCGAAGCTGTTCGTAGTGTTCATAAACGCTGTCGTGGAGCCTACGCTGTGGTTGCAATGATCACGGGGTATGGCATTGTTGGTTTCCGTGATCCATTTGGAATAAGGCCATTAATTTTTGGCTCGAAAGAAAACAGATACGGTAGTCAGGATTATATGCTTGCGTCGGAATCCGTAGCACTCGTCTCACAAGGTTTTCAGATTGAGCGTGATGTGGCACCGGGCGAAGCAGTCTTCTTCGATGTAGACAATAAATGTCATGTTCGTGAATGTATTGATAACGCAAAACTCACGCCATGCATCTTCGAGCATGTCTATCTTGCAAGGCCCGACTCGATCGTGGATGAGGTCTCGGTATACAAAACAAGGCTTCGCATGGGAACGAAATTGGCAGAGAAAATATGTCGTAGTCGTCCTGATCATGACATTGACGTTGTAATGCCAATTCCTGATTCTGGCCGAACGTCCGCGATGTCGCTTGCCGAGAGTTTGGGTGTACCCTATCGAGAAGGCTTCATTAAAAATCGTTATATAGGCCGTACGTTCATCATGCCTGGTCAGGCCGTACGAAAAAAAAGTGTCAGGCAAAAACTTAGTCCGGTGTCACTTGAATTTAAGGACAAAGTGGTTTGCCTAGTTGATGATTCTATTGTTCGCGGAACTACATGTTCACAAATAATTGAGATGGCCCGCGATGCAGGTGCTCGCAAGGTGTACTTTTGTTCGGCTGCTCCGGCGGTTCGTTTTCCAAATGTCTACGGTATAGATATGCCAACTTCGGAAGAACTTGTGGCTTTCAATCGCACTGATGAAGAAGTTGCTAAAGTCATCAATGCCGATTGGCTTGTGTATCAAGATCTTCATGATTTGGTCGAATGCTCACGTGCTGGAAACCGACAGATTGAATCCTTTGAGTGCTCTGTTTTTGATGGGAAATATGTGACTGGAGACATTGATGCGGCATACATGGAAAAAGTAGCAGCCAGCCGAAGTGATGTTTCTCGATT
>CAJXFK010000132.1 GCA_913052575.1 uncultured Planctomycetaceae bacterium | reverse complement strand
AGAGATTGCTGAACTGTTGCAGGTTGGCTTTGAGAAACTTTCGACCATCGAACTTGTCAATCTGCTTGAACATGACGATCGACGTGTTCGCCAACGAGCGCAGTTTGCCCTCGTTGACCGTGTAGAAGTTGAGCCTCTTTGTGAGGTGAGTTTTGCGAACGACCGTGACGTCCTGGCGAGAATTCATGCGATTTGGGGGCTGGGACAACTACTTCGAAAGAAGAAGGTGATCGCAGGAGACATCCTGCCATTACTCAAGGATCCGGATGCTGCGATACGACGGAATGCAATTGTGGTTTTAGGTGACGGGCATTCCCAGCAGGCTGTTCCATACTTGATTAGTGCCTTGAACGAGAAAGATGCAAGCAAATGTTCCTCCGCTGAAAAAGCTGCAGCTGCAATCGCTCTAGGAAGAATTGCCAGGCACGAGAAAAAAACATTGTCGCAATCGGTTCCTGCACTGCTTGATGTTCTTGCTGAAAACCATAACGTTGATCCAGTTTTGCGTTGCGCGGTTTGTTCTTCCTTATCACTGTGCGCGACCGTAGAGCAGTTGGTTCAATGTGTGTCTGACACACGCCAGCCGGTAAGGCTTGGAGCAGTTGTTGCCTTGGCGAGAATGTACTCTTCGCGACTCGGGGTATTTCTTCGTGACACGGATGTTCAAGTTGTGACAGAAGCTGCGCGTGGGCTGTATGGAAATGGGGATGAAGAATCTGTTCGCATGCTTTCTGAATTAGCGGGAAAGCCGAATATTTCTAACATTGTTCGACGATATGCTGTCGCCGCATCTTTTCGACGGGGTGGGCTTCCTGAGGCAAAAATGGTTCTTGCAACTGCTGCTGATGCTGAGGCAAGTGCGGAGGTCCGAGTTGAAGCTATGGACGCCTTGATGGCATGGGAGAATCCATCAAATATTGACCGTCTCTCAGGCCAGTATCGTCCGGTTCAAAAAAGGGAGGGGCTGGATCTAGCCCAATCCCTATCAGGACAACTCGTTGGAATTTTTACTGGCCCGGCAGAAGTCACAATCAAGGCGGCAGAATTGGTTGCTTTTTTTCACGTCGAGGTGGCAGTCGATTTATTAAGATCAAAAGTACGTGATAAAGGTGAAGATCCCTACGTGCGTGCGGCCTGTCTGGAATCCTTGTTTAATCTTCATGATCAAGACTTGGCCGATTCTATTGTCTCCCTCGTTCGTGATGACGACGCTGCCGTACGTAAAGTCGCCAGGAGCATACTCGCAACAATTGATCCACTCGCAGCTATTGCGGAGGCCGAGCATGTACTTCAGGGTGACCTAACCGATGAACAACAACAGGTCATTCAGATGCTTGTTCAGATGAACTCGGTGAAAGCGGACGATGTTCTAAAGGGAGCTCTCCAATTGCAACTAATATCAGATGAGAATATCGCAATAAGGCTTGATCTTCTTGAGGCAGCACGGAAAAGGGGCGAGAAGTCTCTCGTCGAGCTTGCTCGTGATTTAGACAGCAGACGCAACCCAGAAGATCCTCTGGGGTATTACATGGAGTGCCTTTCAGGTGGCAACGCGAAGCAGGGAGAGAACGTTTTCTTTAAAAATCAGAAGGTGAATTGTGTCCGCTGTCATATGGTGAATGAGCGTGGTGGAAATGTAGGTCCGAATCTTTCGAAAGTTGGTCGGGAAAAAACTGCAGAGTATCTTCTTGAATCTATTGTTCTACCGAGCGCAAAGATCTCCCCTGGATATTCAACGGTGCAATTCTTGATGGCTACAGGGCGTGTCCACTCCGGTATCGTCAAAGAGGAAGCAGCAGGACATTTCATTGTCGAGGATGCAGACGGGAAACGGGCTACGCTTCTCAAAGAAGATATTGATGAAATGCAGGCAGGACTTTCTGGCATGCCTGCGGATCTGGTGAAGCAGTTATCAAAACGGCAAATACGAGATCTTGTTGCTTATCTGAGCACGCTTGAAGAAGAAAAGAAACGTAGTGCTCATGTTGAATAAGGGAAATGATACTAGCGCAAGGCATATCGTGAATAGGCAATGTACGGGATATTGTCTCCACATCTGCTGCGAGAAAAATAATTATTCATATGCATACAAATGATGAGTAATAAGGCCGAAAGGCGTGGTCGAAGTCTTTTTGCTTCGGAAACTGACTGTGCGAGCACGCTTTTTACCAAAGGGCGTTTCTATAGAATGCCTAAAAAATAAAAGTGCTGTGAGAAGTCAGTTAGGTGCAGAAGTTGGCACAAGAGAAATTTCAGTTTGGCCTGATTTTCAAAGTTGACTGATCAATTGATTCTGGCAGCAGCGAGAAATAGATAAGAGTAGGCATTTGTCATCGCCGTTGCATGTCTCATCATTCAGTTACTGCGCAGCCTTATAGGTGTATGAAACATCATCGATAGCGATAACGCTTTCAGGGTCTCCAATGTTTTCGATGAATATCCCAATTTGTTGACCAATGAGGTCTGGGTGATCTGTTGCCGAGATGCTGGCCGTGATTGGGGTCCAGATAGTTGGCCAACCATGTCTCCAATACACCTTTCGGATTCCAAAAATGTCACGAGATTCTGTAGCCCCAGCACCTTTCTTTTTGCTTTTTCTGTAGTCATATCCAACAAACGTCTGTTCACCTTCCTGCCAGAAATGTGGATGGCCCGGGACGACCTGAAACCCATCGTCACCAAGAAAAAAGCTATTTCCGAATTGATTTTTTTGTTTGTTCAGTTGCGTTAATGCAATGCCGCTTTTGTCAAAGTACGGGCCCATTGGCTCTCGACTGCGACCCATTCGAATGGTGTAGTTTTTCATGAGACTTCCATAGCTCGCAAATAGATACCAGAAGTCATTTTTTCGATAGATAGCGGCACCCTCAATCCATTCGTTATCGCCTGTCCACATGTCTTCTTGGTTTGTGGCCCGATCGGCAACCCTTGCATGAATTTTTTCATGAGTCATTACTTCAGGATTTTCCTGCTCATGGAGTAGAAGGCCGGTTTCTGGATTCAGTTCAGTGACTGCTATAAAGTTCCCTCCCCAAGCCATCCAGAGTCTTTGGTCAACCTCATCAAAAAACACATACGGGTCGAAGGCAATAATTTCTTCATCACCAGCATGAGATAAAACGAGGTTCTCATATTTCTCAGGAGGCGATGGTGGCCAATGATAGTCGGGTGAGCCATCTCCAGTTGGCTCGATAAATTGGATGGCGTGGTATTCTTCGAGTTCGCCTTCTGGGTCCTCGAAGGTGCTGACATATAAGAGTTTTCTATCTCGAATGATGACAGGGCACACTGCACCGTGGTCTTCCTGTGCCCGCTTGTAGTCTTCAAAGTCAGGTGCGATGTCCCAGGGATCATGAATGGGGTCATGTTCCAAATTCTGAACGAATCGGCTCTCACTAAAGGCATGTCGATACCCCCCGTCAATCCATACGTTGCCACCATCATCGTTAGAAAATTCTTGTGGCGCACCACGGATTTCGACTGGGCTTACAGCGGCGTCAGTCTCGGCTACCGTCTTCTCGAGAATTCGTAAAGTGACCCGAACGCCTGCGTGATCGTTGCTGCCGTCTGGGTAGTCCTGTGTTGAGCTCGTGAGTTGTCGTAGATGCTTTGCGTTGAAGATACTTCTCGCCCAGATTGTCAAGTAGAAGGTTTTTCGTTTTTCAAGTTCTAGGTCTGTTTCTTGGTCAATTTTTGCTCCGCTTCCTTCGAGCACGGCATAATGAGTGCCATGCACCGGCGCGTAGTATTCGTTTGAGGCACTTTGTAAATTATTCCAACCATTGTCTGATTCAAAACTTTGGTTTTGGATAGCATGGTGGTGAGTGTCCTGAGACCATCCAGTGGCTACTGGGTTACAGAGGGAGAAAAGAACACCAAGCAGACCGTTGAGAATATGTTTGCTCATAATAATTATCAGCGTGTTTTTTTGTCGTGTGTTGAAACTCATTGAACGCGGTATAGCTGCAAAAACGAAATCATCGCAGGTATTGAAGAGGTCTTCGAAAGGTTGTATTCGAATGTATAAGATAAGTATAACTTTCATCGGAATTTTTCTGTTCCCGATTGTTTCTCTGAGCCAAGAAGTTGACCTCCAAAAAGTAGCAGTTCTTCGCAAGGATATAGCTGTCAATATTCAGTATCTTGTTTCGGTGCCTCAGGAAGAGCCGCCAGTTGAGGGCTGGCCGCTCATGCTTTTCCTTCATGGTTTGGGAGAGTGTGGTAGTGATATTAATCGTGTAAAAAAACACGGCCCACCAAAGCTTATTGAAAATGGGAAGAAATTTCCTTTTGTGGTCGTGTCCCCACAGTGTCCACGGGGAAGTCGTTGGGAGCCCTGGGAACTTACTGTGCTATTGGATGATGTTATCGAAAACAATGATATCGATGAGGGACGTATTTACCTCACGGGGCTGAGCATGGGCGGTTTTGGTACATGGGATCTTGCGGCGTATTCTCCGAACCGATTCGCTGCAATTGCCCCAATATGTGGTGGTGGGAATACGCTTGATGCAAAACTCTTGATTCATCTTCCGGTATGGGTATTTCACGGCGCAGAAGACAGGGTTGTTCCCGCTTCTTTTTCAGAGTCGATGGTTGCCGCAATACAGAAAGCAGGCGGACGGCCAAAGATCACAATCTATCCACATGCAGGTCACGATTGTTGGACTAAAACATATGAAAATCCAGAACTCTATACGTGGATGCTGAACAAAAGATGTAGGAAAAAGTCTGAGAAATGAGACTAGAAGTTTAGCCAGCAGTCATCCAATCCTGGAAAGCACTGGTTTCCTTGCATTCTAGGAAGCCAAAGAATGGCTACCTTTTCGACACGTTTAAAAGGTAAAAAAATCCATCAGGCGGATCACATATCCGCCCCTATGATTACCATCAAGAATCCCACAAGTAATTAGCGGGACATAAATTCAACAACTTTGTTGATATTTACTGGCAAGCTGACATCTGATTTGTCAGGTCGTCTGTCAACGGTAAATCTCAGCCTTTCATTGTCCGAACTGATCCAATCGCACGGCTCACCAGTTTGAGTTGCAATAGCCTGTTGGTACAAATCCACAAGCTTTCCTTTCCTTCTGACATCAACAACGTCTCCAGGCTTGACCTGAAAAGAAGGTTTGTCAACAGGAACACCATTCACAGTAAAATGACCGTGGACAATACCTTGGCGAGCTTGGGGTCGCGTCTTTGTAAAGCCACTTCTGCGAACAACATTGTCGAGCCGCAGTTCACACTCAATAAGGAAAATATCACCGGTATTACCAGTTTTTCGTGCCGCTTTGGCAAAAAACCTTCTGAGCTGTTTCTCACCAAAACCGTAATAGTACTTGATCTTTTGTTTTTCAATCAGGCCTTCGCCGTAGGTGGAAGGCTTGTTGCGTCTTTTTGAACGAACACCGGGTGGATCGGAACGTCGCTCCGAGGCTCTTATTGCTCCAGCACTCTCGAAGATCATTGATCCAAGACGACGATTGATACGAGCTTTCGCCCCAGTGTAATGACCCATCTGTTTTACTTGCCCTTGAATACCTTTGAATGAATATGTTGTTCACTGCACCCAAGGCTGGTTGGATGCACTATTTTAAATATGCGAGTTTGTTTCGGAAGGCTTGGAATCTACCACCTTTCTCCTAAACATAGTGATATTAAGTGTACCGGGGTTTCTGAAATATGCGAGTCATGTGCTAGAAATCCGGCCAAAAGAGCCTGGCACTTCCAAAAATGACCCACCATGAGCAGGGGGTGTAGGATGACCATGAAGATGTGCCGGTTGGCTGCTTGTACAGCCGTGTCTCACGGCTCTTTCGTGGTCGTGAATCGCTAGAGCATTCAAAAAAACATGTGCGGCAGTGTTTGGGCACGAACCGGCAACCGCTTACACTCCGCTGGTTTGAGTCAGCGGGAGAATCGATTCATCACTTGCGAAAATTCGAGGGATTGAAGATGAGTGAGGTGAGAAGGTATTCGATATAAAAAGGGTCGGCTATTCGCGTGTTCGGCAATCTCGACTAGCCTCGTTGGAATTATGGCTGTGGTTCAAGGTCTTGGTTGTATAGACAATGTTCTGACTGCCGTGCTGTGGCTCCTGGTGACAACAGCCGGACTTGCTGAAATTTTTTCCTGACAGACCCCGCGTATCAATCGATTGTGAAGAGAAATTCTCTGTGTATTCATTGTGGTGAATCTCGAAACATTCAATCGTTTTGTGGTGCTGGAGAGCATCCACATTTTGGAAAATAAGGCATGATAACTTGGTAGATAGCTAAGCGGGTATATAGTCATTCTCGATAGTATTCATATCATGACAATATTGAATACCGTCGTCATCCAACTCAACGTGTTACTGTTTAATTAATCAGTGTATTAGAAATATTTATGACCACTCTGGTGTTCGCTTGCACAATGGTTTTCATGCATTGAAAGGATTCAAGGAATATGCCTTCAAGAGAAACACATGCTCGCAAAAGTTATGAGCGAGATGCTCTCGACGAGCACGGAATTGCCCGTGATCCATTCCGTCAGTTCACAACATGGTACGACGAGGCGGTGGCAGCGGGTTTGCCTGAGCCCGAGGCGATGACTCTTTCAACGGCAACCTTAGAAGGTCGGCCTTCTGCCCGGATTGTTTTGCTTCGCGGGTATGATGAACGAGGCTTCTGTTTCTTTAGTAATTACGCCAGTCAAAAAGGACGGGAGTTAGCTGCCAATCCGCATGCCGCTGTGACGTTTCACTGGGTCGAGTTAGAAAGGCAGGTCCGGATTGTGGGTCGAGTAGAAAAATTAAGTGCATCGGAAAGCGATGCGTATTTTCAGAGCCGGCCTAGTCAGTCACGGATCGGTGCCTGGAGTTCACCGCAGAGTGAGGTGATTGCAAGTCGAGACACACTGGAGCAGCTCGTGAAGGAGTATCAAGAAAAGTACTCTGACGAGTCGGCGATCCCTCGGCCTGAGCACTGGGGTGGATACCGGGTTATCCCGGAG
Source organism: uncultured Planctomycetaceae bacterium (assembly GCA_913052575.1). Taxonomy (GTDB): domain Bacteria; phylum Planctomycetota; class Planctomycetia; order Pirellulales; family UBA1268; genus UBA1268. The sequence goes on along the minus strand of CAJXFK010000132.1, from coordinate 336 downwards.
CGGATCGAGTTCTGGCAGGGACGTCCGAGCAGGCTGCATGACAGGCTGAGGTTCAGCCGTATTGAACAGGAGGCGTGGACATTGGAACGGCTGGCCCCATGAGGGTTGCGTCAGCAGATTTGGAATCACAATGACCTGTTGTGTGCTGTGTGGCCTGCAAACTGCTAACAACTTGTCATTTACTGTTACGACTAGTTAAGAAGTCGCATTGAGTATCAGCCGGAATCACTGAGTGCGTTAAATACCGGATATCGGGTTTAAGGAAAAAGGGAATGGGCGAAGAGGGATTCGAACCCACGACCCCCTCGGTGTAAACGAGGTGCTCTAACCAACTGA
>CAJXFK010000131.1 GCA_913052575.1 uncultured Planctomycetaceae bacterium | reverse complement strand
CATAGACCCCCATCGCTTTGAGTTTCTCAACGAGTCGGCCAACGTTTTCATCAAGCACTTCCACCATCGCAGCAAACACTTCCATCCGGGAAGCCTCCCATTGCTGCTCCTCTTTGGTCAGGCTATCCCAAGCTGGAATATGCTCAGGCCTCGGACTTAGCTTCCATTTCGGCGGCAGAAGCCCACTAGCAAGCTGTTTCGCGTGCCGCTCCTTCCGAAGTTGATCCCAGCCGGCGTCATATCGTCCTCGATATTTTTCAACGGCTTCCTTTGGTGCCTGAAGTGGATAATGCGGTGCATTGAATGCGGTGTAAAGCAGGAACGGCTTGCCTGAAGGTGCTTCATCAAGAAAGTCACAGGCAAAATCAATCGCTGCATATGTTGTGTAGAACGGACGTCCGTTGAGTGTGGCTGGTACTGACCAGTCTTTTCCATTGAAACGGAAAGTATCGTCTCCTGTAAAAAAATTTGTTGCACCAGAAAGATGCCCCCAGTATCGGTGAAATCCGAAATCTGTCGGCTGCTTGGAAAGATGCCACTTGCCTACCATCGCTGTGAAATAGTCTGCGTCACCCAGTACCTCAGCAATAGTTGCCCCTCTCGAAAGCGATCCTCCACCTGCCTGATCACAGTACAGACCAGTGAGCAACGAAACCCGTGAAGAGTGACACTTGGCAGTGTTATAAAACTGAGAAAACTGCAGGCCACTCTGCGCGAGCTGATCAATATGTGGTGTCCTGATCTCTGATCCGTAGCAGCCAAGATCTGCAAATCCAAGATCGTCTGCCATAATCAGCACAATATTTGGACGATCATCGGCAGACCATACTGACGGACTCACCAACAGGCAAACTACGATTCCAAAAATTCTGCAGATATATGAGTGCACCATGAATTCCCCTCACCTCGTTTGACCTTTGCTTATTACAGTATGTGGAAATCATACCAAAGGTGAAATCCATATCCGAACACTTATACTTTTCACACTCTATATAGAGCCGACTATGGCTTTTCTTAGACAGCGACCCGGTGTCTGCGATTCACCAAAAGCCACACACTCGGCACGAGAAATAGTGTGAGTATTGTTGACACTGCCATACCGCCAACAAGTGCCCGTGCAAGTGGAATCATAGCTTCTGTTCCCGGTACGAGACGAAAACAAAATGGAGCCATTGATGCTAAAAGCGTCAGAGAAGTCATCAGGATCGGCCGCAGCCTTGAGTGTGTTGCACTGACGACGGCGTCGTGTGGCAAGTCACCGCTACGCAAATTCGTATTAGCTCGATCAACAAGAAGAATACTATTGTTCACGACTATGCCAATCATCATCAATGTGCCAAGAAGTGATTGAATATTCAGCGTTGTGTCTGTGAGGTACAGCAGGCCAACAACACCGGCTAATCCCAGCGGAACTGCCAGCATAATAATGAGCGGATCGATGAACGATCGAAACTGCGCCAGCATGACGAGATAGACGAGCAGTGTTGCAACAGCAAGCCCCCATCCAATGACAGCCGTCCCTTCCTTCATGGTAACAACTGGACCACGAAGCGTTGTATTGACTCCATCCGGTGGATCAAGCGTTCCAACAGCTTTTTCAACATCAGCTGCCACAGACCCCACATCACGGTTTTCTACATTCACAAGAACATCGTACACACGTGAAATATTGTAATGGGCGATCTCACCTGGAATATTCACTCGACGGATCTTTGCAAGATTTGAAAGCGGTATATTCTTTGGACCATCTGGAGTTCTTACGGCGAGTGGAAGATTTCTCATCGCATCGAGACTTTCCACTTCATTCGTTTTGTACTGCACCCCAAGAAAGAAATCGATGCCCGTTGTCGGATCAACCCATATTGATGGCGCATATCCAACACTCGATCCAAGTGCTGTCAGAATATTCTCTGCAACATTTTTCTGACTTAAGCCCATGTATGAAGCACGAGTTCTATCAACTTCAACATCAAGCTGTGGGTAATCAAGAGCCTGACCAATCTGAACGTCGACAGTCCCGGGCACATCTCGCACACGAGTCACAACTTTTTCTGCGAACTCTCGTGCTGAGGCCAGATTACCAGCGGCTACCTGCACCGTAATCGGAACAGGAGAGCCTTCATTCAATGCTGCCTGTATGATGCCACCCTGTCGAAACAAAAACTGCTCTCTTGGGAACTTCTGATACAGCTCTTTCCGTAGGCGGCTTACATACGATGCTGTTGATGCTCGATTCATATCATTCCTGAGCGTGACGACTATAAAGGCTGAATCAGGACCTGAATTGGGACTGAGAATGGTTGAAAATCCTGCACCCTTACCAACTGGTAAACCAATATTCGCGAGCATCGTCATCAGTTGATTAGCAGGAATGACCTCTTTAATAACGGCCTCGATTTGCTCAACGAGAACCTCTGTTTTTTCAATACGAGTGCCCGGCAATGTTCGCATCCTAATTTCAAAGACACCATCGTCAACGCTCGGAAACAGTTCTGTTCCAACACGCGGCAAGAGCAAACAGCAGCCGAAAGCAACAGCGAAAACACAAAAAGAAGTAACCCAAGGCCGCTGAACGGACCGATGAAACACCATCGTATACCTGCTATGTGAGGCGGTCGTTTCAGAAGTTCTATACTCTGCCTTGTCCTGGTGCCGAGCCTTGAAAAATCGTGCACAAAATGCCGGCAGGAGAGTCATGGCAAAAATATAAGATGCCGCAATCGACACGGCAGCCGTAAGAGCCAAGGGCTCAAAGAGATATCGCACCATACCACTGAGAAAAAGTGCTGGAAGAAAAATAGCCAGCGTTGTAATCGTTCCAGCCAGCACCGGAGATGCAACCTCCTCAGCACCCTTCTGTGCAGCATCGTACGCTGATTCACCTCGATCAAGATGACGAATAATATTTTCTACGACAACAATACCTGCATCGACAACAGTTCCAACAGCAAGTGCTAACCCACCAAGCGTCATGATATTGATTGATACATTGCAAAAATGTAGTGCTAAGACACCAACGAGAAGCGATGCTGGCAGGAGTAATAGAATTGCAACTGTCGGCAGTAGCCGTCTCAAAAAGATGGCCACAACTATTGCAACAAGAAAGGCACCCAGAAGCACCTGTTGTTGAAGGTTTCCAATCGCATCACGAATATAACTTGATTGATCGCCAACGAGTGTGATCTTCGCTGCCTCCGGGATTTCCCCGCGTGCCTTCATGCGTGGTATTTCTTCTGCAATGCCTTTCCGAATGCGGTCAACGACAGCGATGGTGTTGCTTCCAGGCTCCCGCAGTAGGGGACAATACACACTACGTTCACCATTCACACGAACAATGTTTGTCTGGATGGCGGCATCATCACGAGCCTCACCAATGTCTCGTAGGAAAATGGGCTGCCCATCACGAACAGCAATAGGAATCGCATTGATTTCGGACTCGCCGGGGAGTGTATTTACCGAATGAACCTGATAGTCAGTTTCACCAAGTCGTAGCGTTCCACTTCCTAAAACGAGATTGCTATTCCGAACGGCTTCAACAACATCAGTCAGGGTCAGGTTATGGGCCTGCAGACGGGCTGGATCAACGTACACCATCATCTGCCGAAAGCGACCACCAAAAGGATGCGGAATCTGCACCCCTTTCAGGCCACCCATTTTGTTTCGTACAGCGTAATAACCAATTTTATAGAGCACTGTTTCATCAAGACCTTCGCCTGATATTGCAGCGAGAACGACTGGAAGATTGGCGGGTTCGCTACGGAGTGTAAACGGGTGCTCTATTCCCGGTGGCAAATGAAACATATCACTTGCCTCAAGATTAACAATGTCATTCATTGCCGAGGATGCATCAGTCCCTGGCTGAAATGTAATTTTTAGGACACTTGCACCAGGTAAGGTGCGTGACTCCTGTTTATCGAGCTTCCCAGCCAGTGTGAGTGCACGCTCCACACGAGAGGTAACGCTTTTTTCCATATCGAGCGTCGGGAGGCCCGGGTAGGAGAAAAAACTAACGACTACCGGCGTCTTAAAGTCTGGCAGAACATCAGTTGGAATTCCTGGTACGACAGCCGCACCAAGAAACACAAGACCGAGTGTAATCGCCAAAACGACGAAACTGTTCTGTAGTGCCCAGCGGATCAAAAACATAGCGTATGTGCCTTACTCTTTCGGAACATGGTTATTCGCTCCGAACAACCTCAACAACTTGACCCTCTTCAATTGACCCTACAAAAGCATCAACAACTTGTTCTGTTCCTGAGAGACCAGAGATCACCTCAATTTCATGTCCATCATCAGCACCGACGATGACAATCTGTTTTATAATTTTGTTTTCTTTATCAAGCAGGAACACATAGGGTTCTCCTACAGAATCTGTACGAAGTGCCGATGCTGGAAGAACGATTGCATCTTTACTGGTTGTCACGGTAATGGTTGCACACCCAAACATGCCTGGAAGAAGTTGGCCGGAAACGTTATCGACATCTATTTCGGCCAGCATAGTTCGGGTTGAAGGGTCCAGCCGTTGGGCAGCCCGTGTCACCACTGCTTCAATAGGAGCGTTTGGCAATGCATCGAGCCGAATTACAGCGGGGTCACCAGCGTCAACCTCAGATGCATCGCGTTCTGGAATTGCAACACGAATACGCAACCGGCTCTGCTGATCAACATGAAAAAGTGGCCGCCGAAGAAGACCATGCCCCTGGGAAGCCCCCGTCACAAAATCTCCCGGATCAACCGATCGTGTTGTAATGACACCATCGAAAGGTGCTCGCAGGGTAGTGTACTGAAGCATTGCATCAACTTCTTCACCTTCCTTGATCGACTCAGCGTGCCTTGCTCTCGCTGTAGCTACTTCTGCTTCAGCGGCGTCCCGCTCCGCAAGTGCGATCTCTTTTTTTGCTTGCGACGATCGCAATGCGGCTTCAGCTGACACTTTTGCCGCTTCAGAAACATCATTAGTCGCCTGGGCTTCATCGAGCATTGCGATGGTCACCGCCTGCCGTTCGACAAGACCCACAACTCGTTTCAAATCTGCTTTATTGGCAATCAGTCTTGCAACAACCTGCTTTATATTAGCTGCAGCCTCCTCTGCTTCCGCCTCAGATGCCCGAACCTGCGCAAGAGCTACATTGACGCTTGCCTCAGATTTTTTAACTTCTGCTTGAAGCCGCTGCTGCCTGGCATGAATCTGCTCACGCTGTTTTTCGATTTCCGGCACCGTCAATTTGCAGAGCGGCTGACCTGCTTTTACGGCATCCCCAATGTCAACAAAAACATCTTCGATATAACCAGATATTTTCGAAATAATGTCGGCCTGAAAAAATGGATGAACTGTTGCTGGCTGACTTGTTGTATGAACAACATCTTTTTGAATCGTGGCAACAACTTCCACTCGAGAGATTTTTGCATCGGTCTGCAGTGCGTTAGAAAGTTTTTCCGTGCGATCACCGTCGGAGCAGCCGGAGATGCTTGCAATAATAGCAAAGGCCACACCTACCAAGGTGCACACCGATTTCAAACTCAATCGTGAATCAGGCCGGCAACCCATGCAATCTCCAAAACTTTCGATCCAAAAAGTGGTGAGCGCCTTACTGGAACCTCAACACATTCAGAAAATGACGTACGCACCCGCAGCAGAAAATTTGACTCTTAAATACCTAGAGCATACTGAGCACAAGATTTCTGAGCACAAGATTTCTACGCAACCTACCTCTTCATCGTAGTGTTCAACTCAGGCGACGCAAATTTTTAAGAGGCTCTGAACGATTGAAAGACAAGAATCTCCGTATTTGCCTATGTCTCGTCCGCATAACTGAACTTACCGTAATGCTTACGGGAAAAATGCCGACAACAACCGACATCTCTGAAACCGTCATTCTCGGTTCAAAAACAACCAGAACCAGCTGGCAGATGGAGATGGTGAGAATTGCTCTAGCCTTCGATATCTCAGGCCACTGTTCAACACGTTTCAGCAATTACTCATTGCGTTGGAAGTAGACACAAACCGACTTTCCAATCACTCTTTCTGAGTCGCGGAGTATCTGCGGAGCACTTCCTGCACAGCATAATAAGACAACTTGGCCTGAAATGCATCGTCGAACATCGTGCCTTTCTTCTGCGGTCGCTGGATATGGCTATCGCAAAGTTGCCAGACATTCCACACGACAATCCCTCGCTTGCTGTGTTCAGCGAGCTTCCTCACAACAGCTCGAAATGTTGCTGCCTGCGCTTCCTGAGTTCCTGTCCGCGGATCATCCATCCAGACCGTATTTTCTGTCACATGAAATTCCAGATCACGGGCATGGGTCCACCGTATGAGCCTGTCGAGGCTCTGCATGTTCCCCGGGATTCTTTCCCATCCTGCTGAAACATGTGCCTGCCAGCCAACACCGTCAATTTGTACATCAGCATCTCTCAGGTAATCAACTGTTGCTTTTGCTCTGTCCCACATTGGCTTTTCCATACCACCATGCTGATTGAAGAGCAACTTCAAGTGTGGTCCATGCTTGCTGGCAATCTCGAACGTCCGTTTGATATAGATCGGTGGTCGAAGGGGATGAGACTCATCAAACCCAATCTGCGTCCATGGGTTTTGCCATTTCCCAACACCCGGCTTCGGTCCGAACCACTCACCCTCGCGAGTGATCGTCTCATTGACGACATCGACCCATCGGATATGTTTCTCGCTCTTGTATCGGTCACAGAGCCCAGCAACGTACTCTTCGAGGTTCTTCAGCAACTCCTCTGGTCTCCGGTGATCTTCTTCCGCCCATGCCGAACATTGGGGACTTATTGGTGCGTGCAGCCTCATTGTGTACCCATGCTCTTTGGCATACTCAACCATGGCATCAGCTTTTTTCCATCCCCATACCCCTGGCCGTGGGTGCACTGCCGTTTGCTTAAACGCATTCCCAGGCGTCAGCACCTGAAAGTCATTTTCAAAAATCTCTTCTGCTAGTGTCCCAAGATGTGGATAATTAAATGTGGCACCAATAATGAATTGAGCTGTGGGATCAAAAGGAACAAGCTTTTTAAACCGATCCCCCTGTAGCGTTGGAGCATGGTTATCAGCAGCTATGGATACTGATGATGCACAGAGAAGCGTTATCAAGAGCACTGGAGAAACTCCAGTTCTTCTTTGACGCATTGGGATAACCATTAGGCAATAACCAGCCATCTGAACCACCTGACGTTGTACGTCATGAAGAGAAGTCGTGAAATTCATACAGATTTTCCTATTACGGTTGGGGAGGCCTTCCTGCAGACCTGCCGTCTTCTTTTCGAATTGGATATTTGGGTTGCCATGTTGGCCCCTTTTGCGTCAGCCAGGTATCGAGCTGTTTTGCAAGCGTCACTAAAACCT
>CAJXFK010000130.1 GCA_913052575.1 uncultured Planctomycetaceae bacterium | reverse complement strand
ATGCGATTGCACAGCAGAGAACAACACCCACTATCTTTGGATGATTCATACGGTTTTGAAACATACCTGTCCTTATAGAATTGCGCATGCGCACTCTCTACTCGCACCTCACAGGTAAGATGTATCGGCTGAATAGACCTTGCGGCCTGAATGGCTTTGTTTTTCCCAGAACATACAAACTCTCTAAAATGCCCATCCCTATTTTTCGTTAAAGTCCGTGATGCTTTTAAGTCGATTTCGACAATAAGGTAGCACGTTCAATCCCAGTGCACGGGAGTCGTGGTTACCAGTCACGAGAGCGCCCGTTTCCCCCGCGAGGCGTCTTCTATGAAATCGTCGCGCGTAGAGATGTGGTTCAAACGTTTTGGTGTTGCAGTAGTTTTCACTGCCGCCATCACGGGGTGTTCGCGCGGTCGCTATTACCTTCAGGCTGATCGGGAAGTTGATGCGTTACTGAAGGAAAAGTCGTGTGACCCGAGGTGGGAAGTACCCTTTGATTACAACGTACGATCAGATAAACGAAGTCGTTTTTTTGATCCATACAATCAAATTTTTCCACCGATGCCGCCAGATGATCCAACATCGCATCGCTATATGCATTGCGTTGATGGAAAGCGTGGTTTTAATCGATGGCACATCAATGGTGACCGTACAACACTCGATAACCCAGACTGGCGATCTCGACTTTGTGAAGTTGTTGATATCACTGAATCCGGTGCGATTGAATTGAGTAGTCAATCTGCCATGCAATTGGCGTATCTCAACTCAATTAGTTGGTGGGATCAATTGCAGACATTGTATTTATCCGCCCTTGACGTGAGCACAGAACGCTTCAAATTCGATGTTCAATTCTATGGTGGTAATACAACGTCATATCGGAACCGTGGCCCTTTAAATCCGTCTGGTCAAATTACACAATGGGGTACGGATACAAATTTACAAGCACGGCGATACCTTGCCACAGCTGGCCAGCTCGTTGTTGGATTAGTTAATTCTGTGGTCTGGACATTTTCTGGACCAAATCAATACGCCAACGTTTCGTTGGTTGATTTTACATTTATCCAACCTTTGCTTCAAAATTCTGGTCGTTCTATTGCTTTAGAGCCACTCACAATTGTTGAACGGACGCTGCTGGCCAATCTGAGACAGTTGCAGTTCTATCGACAGGGATTTTATCTTCAGGTGGTTTTTGGTGCGAATCAGCCACAGCGACTTCAGCGACGTGGTGGTTTCTTTGGCGGTACAGGTTTTGGAGGGTTTTCAGGAACAGGAGTTGGTGGTTTTGGAAATATCGGTGGTGTGTTTTTTGGAGGGCAGGGGAACGGGCTACAAACCGCAGGTGGTGGTACAGGAGGCGCCGGTTTTGCTGGTGGTGGTGCAGCCAAACTTGGTGGATTTGTCGGGATTCTGCAGTCCCGCCAACAGATACGAAATCAGGAGCAGAATCTGGCTGCACAGTTGAGAGCACTTGCTCAGCTTGATGCCAATCTTGAGGCCGGTCTTGTGGGTGTTGAGCAGGTTGATCAATTGCGGCAGAGCGTGGAGACAAGTCGTGCCACTCTTCTGCAGGCGAAGACAGGACTCGCGAACCAGATCGAAACATTTAAAGTGAATACTTTGAATATTCCGTCAGATACAGCAATGGCCCTCGATGAAACATTTATCAAACCATTTCAATTTATCAGTCCGAAGATGCAGGCTTTGCAGAATGGTATCGGTGATTTTCTAGCAACCTATTCATTCGGTGCTGAGGAGCCTTTGAAAGAAGTGGATGATCCTCGTCAGGATTCTATCGACGATGATTCGAAGGCTTTGAAGCGAGTGCCACCTGCAGGAGATGAAGAGCCCGTAGAGCCTCTTCTCTTGCCCGCTCCGGTGGATCAGAACGATCAGGTGAATATTGCTGAGGAAACAGCGACAAAAGTTTCATTGAAAAAAGAACAATCAGTTCTACAACCTCAGCCCGATTTCAAAGAAGAAGTCAAAGAAACTGAAGAAGTGTTAGCTGAGGCTGATCAGTCGCTTATTAAAGCATCTCTTGAAAAGCTTGATCTTTTACGAGATCAGGTCGAGCTGCAGGCAGTTGATGTCATGTCGGATCTTCAGCGTGTTGAGCCAGATGCGGCATACCGAGTGAGCCGTATGCGTCCAACGGAGAAAGAGACATTCACCCGTGAGCTGCGGCTTCTCAATGATGATCTTGAACGTCTTCTCAAACAAATTGATGAAAATGAGACAGAAATTGAGCGACTAGGTGAAGCACTTGTACCAGGAAATCTGCGTGAGACTGCAGATGCCGTCGTTGTCCTTGTATCAGATATTGCTGCAGCAGTTGATGAGATGTCACTTATCCAGGCTCGTGCACGTGTTGAGGCAATTGCAATTACTCCAGAACGAATTGATCCTGATATCGCCTTCGAAATATCACGCGCGAATCGGCTTGACTGGATGAATAATCGTGCTGCGTTAGTCGATCAGTGGCGGCTGATTCAATTTAATGCAATGTCATTACTGGCCGGCCTCGATCTTGAGATCGATGGCAATCTTAGTACAACAGGCAATAACCCAGCTCGCTTCCGTGCACCAACTGGTGAAATGGGAGGTCGGCTTCGCTTTGATGCACCCCTTACTCGATTAATCGAACGCAATAACTTTAGGCAAGCGATTCTTGATTATCAGCAGGTAAGGCGTCAGCAGATACGGTATGAAGATAGAATCAAGCTTTCAATCCGGCAGTTGTTACGACAACTTGAACTGGACGAGAGAAACCTCGAGACCCAGCGTCGAGCAGTGATTATTGCCATTCGCCGAGTTGATCAGACACGATTGAGTCTCAGTCAACCAGCCCCACCACCCCCACCGTTGAGTGCTGATGGATCGATCCCAATCGTTGATACGGCAGCAGGTCAATTGGCACCGACTGCAACGCTCAATCTTATCTATGCTTTTAATGATCTTCGGAGTTCTCAGGATGCTCTGACAAGTATATGGGTCAATTATTATGCAACACGAGCATCACTCGCCTACCAACTTGGTGTCATGGATCTTGATGAACATGGTGTGTGGATGGATAAACCCTTTACGGACTGTAGCCGTACCAGTAATGAGGAGATGCCTCTTCCACCGCCAGTGCCTCAAGAGTGGCTTGATCATCTGGAAGAAATCGACCCACCGCCACCGTTACCTGCAGATGCAGAAATGAAAGTGCACGATGCACCAGGGATTCTGCCGAGCATCATTGCTCGAGCAATGCCATTGAATACAGAGAAGTCGGAATCCGAAAGCAATGATCACACAAAGAGTAAGGATGTGCTTCCGGCGTCTGTAGAGACTAAGGAGGATAAGCCGTGGGCAGATTTGATACCATCATTTTTAAAGTGATGGTTCTTTATGGTTGAATCAGCAGTGGCTCTCGGTATTCCTAAAAGATAAAAAATATGTGTGAGAAACTTGAGAGAAGCGACATAGTGAGATAGAAAAACATCCTATTTTCTTTGAAATGAATTGACTTATTTGTGGATAGTTCAGCATCATCAACTTCGGGATCAGCGCAAGCAACAGCCACTACGAACGCGGCTGCCATTGCAGATCTTCTGGGGAATCCAACCGCTCAGCAGCAGCCTGTAGAGAAAAGCCCTCGGCGAGGCTGGGTATGGTTCCTCTTGTTCGTCCCACTTCTTCTTGGAGCCGTATTTTTTGCTCCACGCCTTCTTGAGTTTTTGCCAGATTCAAATCAAACGGCTGATTTTTCAAATATGCCTTTGTATACAGTCGAGCGAAGAGATATGGAAATTACCGTCACCGAAGAGGGCAGTCTCGTCAGTGATGAAAATGTTGATATTACGTGTGATGTTGTTGGTGGAGCCACAATTATATGGCTTGTTGATGATGGTGCTCGAGTGACTGAGGGCATGGAGATAGTGAAACTGGATGCATACGTTTTAATAGAAAATGCAACGGCTCAAAAAATAGCCTTTGAAAAAGCAAGAGCTTTGATGATACAGGCAGATAAAGATTATGCTGCTGGAAAAATTGCAGTTGAAGAATATAGCGAGGGTCTTTTCAAAAAAGATCTTCGAACTGCTGAGTCAAATGTTACGGCTGCTACAGAGCGTCTTCAGGCAACACAGAATACCCTGGCGTATGGCGAACGCATGTTCCGAAAGGGCTACATCACACCGCAGCAACTTGAAGCGCAGAAATCAGCTGTAGCACGTGCAGAACTCGATCTCGGTACGGCAAAGATAGCACTTGATGTTTTGACAAAGTATACGAAGCCAAAGATGACTACTGAGCTTGAAAGTATTCGAGATGCTGCAGAGGCTCGGCTTGAAAGTGAAAAAGCAGCACTTGGACTTGAACTCCTAAAACTCGAAAGACTCGAAAGTGAACTTGAAAAGTGCACAATCAAGGCACCACAAGATGGTCTTGTCATTTATGCCAACACACGATCAAGAGATCGTGAAACTGAAATCAAGGAAGGCCTTGTAGTCAAAGAGCGGCAGGTCATCTTACAGCTGCCAGACCTTACAAGGATGAGAGCAGATGTTGAGGTCCATGAGTCAAAAGTGGATGAAATTACACTAGGAATGCCTGCGATTGTGCGAGTGCAGGATCTGAAATTTCCAGGTGTGGTGACGTCAGTCGCAAATCGACCCGAGTCCAACTGGTTTTCAACAGCAAAAAAATATATTGTTGGCGTGCGAATTAATAAAAATTCTGAAACGCTTAGGCCTGGGTTTACTGCTGAGGCAACAATTATTGTTTCAGACCTTAAAAACGTGATTGCAGTGCCGGTTGCTGCTGTGATCGAAGATGGAGAAGAATTTATTTGTGCCACACAAGACGGAGATGGATTTGAAAGACGAGTTGTCACGCTTGGAAAAAGTGATGATCGATTTGTAGAAATCGTGGAGGGTCTTGAGGAAGGCGAACAGGTATTCTTAAATCCAGGAACAGTGCTTGGAGCATCGCTTTCACGTGAACAGGAACAGCGTTCGGAGTGGTCGGGTCGGCCTGAAAAAAATAAATAGTTTAAAAGTGCACGCCTTATCTACGTGATAGACACGCAATCTTTGTGATAGCTCGACCCTGTGGAGAGTGAAATCGACGCATGAACGTCATTCAGCAGCTCAAACTTGGCTTCCGCAGCCTGATGCTTCATAAGCTTCGTTCAGCACTTGCCGTCCTGGGCATTCTTATTGGTGTGACTGCTGTGATCTGGCTCGTTGCCATGGGTGAAGGTGTGAGCTATCAGGCGCAGCAACAGATTAAAGATCTCGGTGCAACAAGCATCATCATTCGAACGATCAAGCCATCAGAAGAGGCCAATAGTGACAGCGGAAGTCGTTCCGGGATTGCCTATGGCTTATTACGCTCGGATTATGACCGTATCATTACCAATATTCCGACAATTTCTGCGGCAGTACCAATGCGAGAAATTAGTCGAGATGTGCGTCGTGATGAATATGTTGTTCCAACTCAGGTCATCGGCTGCACTCCTGAATATTTTTCTATCAACCGTCTTCCAGTCGCTCGAGGTCGACCGCTTGCGGCGTCAGATCTACGAGGACTTGAAAATGTTACTGTACTGGCACATGACGTTGCTGAAAGGTTATTTCCGATTCAAGATCCTCTTGGTCGAGCCGTTCAGATTGGTACAGAGTTTTATGTTGTTGTTGGTGTTGCGCAAGACCGAACAGCCGCTGCTGCTATCGGAGGAAGTTTTTCAGCGAGGCAGTACAACCGTGATGTGTATATCCCACTTAATACGTTTCAGAAACGCATAGGTGATCGTGTGATCACTGTTCGTGGAGGTACTTTTCAGAACGAAACGATTGAACTGAATCAAATTACTGCTGTTGTAGATGATGTGGCATCAGTCGATGCCTCCGCTGATATTATTCGTGCACTGCTTGAGCGGTATCACAAAACAGTCGATTATGCTGTCGTTGTGCCTAAAGAATTATTGGAGCAGGCCGAAACGATGCGGATGATGTTCAACGTACTGCTGCTTTTAATAGCTGGGATATCGTTAGTCGTTGGTGGCATTGGCATTATGAATATTATGCTGGCAACGGTCACTGAGCGTACACGAGAAATTGGTATCAGGCGTGCTTTGGGTGCAACAAAAGGAGAGATTGTTCAGCAGTTTCTCTGGGAGACGGTTGTGCTTTCTGGTACCGGTGGTCTTTTGGGCGTTGCAGTTGGTTTTCTTTGTGGGCCAACCGTTCAGGGTGTGCGGCTTGCGATTAAAAGTTTTATGCCTGATGTCTGGTCAACCTTGCCGACAACAATTCATCAGCTTGAGCCGAGACTAGCACCCTGGTCGATTATTGCCGCGTTTGGCATTTCAGTTGGTGTTGGCATCGTATTTGGTATCTATCCAGCGCAGCGTGCTGCCAATATGGATCCAATCGAGGCACTTCGTCATGAGTAAAGCTAAGGAGGAGCTACCAGAACCTGTCTGCGTTGCCATGGTACGTGATGTGACCAAGGTCTATCGACTCGGCGGACAAGATGTCAAAGCGCTTGCGGGTGTCTCCCTTGAATTCAAGCAAGGTGACTTTGTCGCCATTATGGGAACATCAGGTTCTGGGAAAAGTACACTTTTAAATTTGCTTGGCTGTCTTGATAGGCCAACGTCTGGTCAGTACTTGCTCGGTGGTCATGATGTTGCAACTCTGAGTGACGAAGATTTATCACGAGTTCGTGGTCGTTACCTCGGTTTTGTTTTTCAGTCATACAACCTGATTCAGCAGCTCAGTGTGGTCGAAAACATCATGGTACCGTTGTCATATCAGATCCCAGTTCGTCCTGATGGTCGTGAGCTGAGTACAAAGCTTGCAACGCTTGTCGGGCTTGCTGGTCGTCTTGACCATCGACCAAGCCAACTCTCTGGTGGACAGCAGCAACGAGTTGCAATTGCTCGTGCGCTAGTCAATAACCCTCATGTAATACTTGCAGATGAACCCACAGGAAATCTTGATACTGCAACATCAAATGAGATTATGGAACTGCTCGATGTGCTGAATAACACTGGCAGAACCATTGTGATGGTGACCCATGAACCAGATATTGCCGAGAGAGCGAAGACCATCGTTACCCTTCGCGATGGACTCATTCAGAGTGTTGAACAGAACCGGTCGTAAACAACAACGCACGGTATCTTGCTGCAGCATGTTCTCTAGCGGTGCTGCCTGAAGAACCAATCAAGTATTTCTTTGTCATGATATGCAGCGGTCCAAGAATCATGGCCGACACCCGGAAGTTCTGTGTATTTCGGATGACCACCGGCTGCCTTCACCGCAGCAACCATAGAGCGTGAACAGTCTACGGGGATCACTTTATCAGCATCTCCATGGACTACCCAAAGAGGTACATCCTTTGCAAGTTTTGCATACTGCTCTTCACTCTTGCCACAG
>CAJXFK010000129.1 GCA_913052575.1 uncultured Planctomycetaceae bacterium | reverse complement strand
ATACGAACGAAGTGACATCGCACTTGAACGTGGTCGATTCCGGGTACGAGGTGACACAGTCGACATTTGGCCTCCATACGACGAACTAGCAACCCGTATTGAATTCTGGGGGGACACCGTTGAGTCAATTGCCATAACCCATCCGGTCAGCGGTGAAGTAGCAGCGAGGAAAGATGAGACATATCTGTACCCTTCGAAACACTTTGTAATGCCGGAGGATCGTATTAAAGCAGCGGTTGGTGAAATTCGTCGTGAACTTGAAGAGCGTCTGGAAGAACTCAAAAGCCAAGGCAAATTATTGGAGGCACAGCGACTTTCTGCCCGAACAAAGTTTGACCTGGAGATGCTGCTAGAGGCTGGCTTTTGCCCTGGCATCGAAAATTATTCGCGGCCACTTTCTGGGCGTCCACCAGGCAGTACACCAGACACACTCTTCAGTTACTTTCCCGACGAATTCCTTTTTTTTGTAGACGAATCACATGTCACTGTCCCTCAAGTTCGGGGAATGTACGCTGGAGATCGAAGTCGAAAACTGACACTCGTTGATCATGGATTTCGACTACCATGCGCTCTTGATAATCGCCCACTCATGTTTGAAGAATTTGAGAAAAAACTTCATCAGACTGTTTACGTTTCAGCGACACCGGGCGTGTGGGAACTTGGTGAAACGCAAGGCGAAGTCGTTGAACAGATTATTCGACCAACGGGACTACTTGATCCAGTCATTGAAGTGGTTTCTGCACGAAATCAAGTTGTACATCTCCTTGGAGAGATCGGCAAAACTGTTGAAATTGGAAATCGAGTTCTTGTTACCACGTTGACAAAAAAACTGGCTGAGGATCTGTCCGACTATTTCCAAAAACAGAATGTCCGCTGCAGATGGCTCCACAGTGAACTTAACGCATTCGAAAGAGTTGAACTCCTGCGAGACCTTCGCGCTGGTGACTTTGACGTACTTGTTGGTGTGAATTTGCTCCGTGAAGGAATTGATCTTCCAGAAGTATCTCTCGTGGCGATCTTAGACGCCGACAAAGAAGGCTTCCTGAGAAGTGAGACTTCTCTCATGCAGACGATTGGTCGATCTGCCAGAAACGTTGATGCACGGGTCATTCTTTATGCAGATCGAATTACTGACTCGATGCAACAAGCGATTGATGAGACTCAACGCCGACGAGAAATGCAGAATGAGTACAATTTAGTACATAACATAACACCGACCACAATACGGAAGGAAATTCGCTCGGGTATCGAAGCCGAGTCGCAGGCACGTGCGAAAGCACACTCAGCCGTTGGCAACACGGAAGAATCTGCCCAAAAACAAGCCGAGTTGCTTGAACAACTTGAAACTGACATGCTTCAAGCAGCCGCTGAACTTGATTTTGAACGTGCGGCCAACCTGCGAGACCAGATAGGCGATCTCCGTGATGGAGTGCCTCCGGGACAAGTGAAAGACCGCGGCCGTCAAGGTAGAAGAAAAAAATCAGGCCGAAGCCGAATACCAAAACCAAAGCGATAGAAATTGCATGAAGAGCACACGTTATGGACTCCCAGAAACTTGTCAAATATGTTCTTGAAAAAGAGGAACACGACAGACAACTTGTTGCGTATGAAATTCATGATGGAATTGCCCAATATATTTCTGCAGCAATCATGCACCTCGAGGCTTATAAAGCCAGTCTTCCAGAAAATACGAAGCAGAACCACAATATCAGTGAGTCTCTTCGTCTTTTACAGGAAGCCTCTCGTGAAACGCGGCATCTCATTTCTGGGATTCGCCCACCGGCTTTAGATGAACTCGGGATTATTGATTCCATAGAAATGTTGGTTGCAGATACTCGCCTGGAAATCAAAGATATTCACTTTCGACACACGTTGCAAAAAAAACGCTTGCCAACGCATCTAGAGGTAACTCTTTTTCGTATTTCTCAGGAATCGCTCACCAATATTCGAAAGCATTCCAAAGCAAACCAAGTCCATGTGGATTTAAGTCAAGACGAGGAAGGAAAAATCTTATTGATTATTCAGGATAATGGCTGCGGCTTTGATGCAACGAGCCCGAGTGATAATTGTTTTGGTCTTGAAGGCATTCGGCAAAGAGCACTTCATTATGGTGGATCTGCCAGCATCCAGAGTCGACCTGGAAATGGGACCACTGTGCAGATCGAGTTCCCAGCTTCTGTCACGTAGGGTACCAATGAAAACAAATTTGAGCAGACCGTGACAGGGGATTGCACAAATCGAGTAAGTGAAATCCCAAATACAATTGGCCGCAACGGCCTTCTGCTCTTCTTAGCCAAAAAAGACTATTCCGTGTCTTTAGGGCGGCCCACACACACCAAGCACATGTCGTCGCTACGCACCTGCCCAGCAGCATGTCGCTCTACATCAACAAGAAGTCGTCGGCCAACTGCCGCTGGTGAATCAGCTGGCTCAGACAAAACCTCTTCTAGCCGCTTCAGGCCATAAATCTCATTCTTATGGTCCATCGCCTCACTAATACCGTCTGTATACAAGACGAGTGTAGACCCGGCATCTACGGTAACCTCAGCAGCTTCGTACGCATACGTAGGATCAACACCGAGTGGTAATCCTGCCTCCTCAAACCCGACTGACTCAACGCTCCCGTCGGCTTTTCGTAAATACGTTGGGAGATGCCCCGCGGACACAACGCTCACCATATTTGTTGTCGAGTCGAGCACTACAACAACAAAAGTGGCAAATCGGTCATCCCACCCACTTCTCATGAAACTTGCATTAAGCAGCGTGACAGCCTTCGCGACGTCTGCCTCAATCGCGAGAGTGTAACGCACATCTGCGGAAAGAGCTGCCATGACAAGTGCCGCAGACACACCCTTGCCTGAGACATCAGCCAAAACTACTGCCAAGCGGTTTTCACCGAGCGGAATATAAGAAAAATAATCTCCACCAACCTGGTGGGCAGCTTCATAAAAATCAAACACCTCGAAGCCCTTAATCTTCGGAGGAACCGATGGCAGCAAACCTTGCTGCACACGATTTGCCAATTCTAAATCTCTTTTGAACTGTTCCTGAGCCACTTTTTCATCATGAGCCGTTGCCTGTTCAACCGCCTTAGCAGCCTGTCCCGTAATGCCAGCAAGAACCTCGAGATCATCTTGGCTAAACCCATTCTGTATATCACGAGAATCAACCTGAAGTACTCCAAGAACAACTCCGTCTCCACTAATAAATGGCACGCACATGACAGAGCGTATATTGCAGTCAACAACACTCTCATTTAACCGAAATCGACTGTCACTCGTGGCATCTGCTGAAAGTATTGCTGTCTGCGATGATGCAACTTTATTCACCAGAGAAAGGCTCAGCCGAAGACCACCTTTCTCCTCAGCATTTTTTAGCTTTTTTGCACGCAAAACCAGTCTGTTTGTCTTTACATCATTGAGCAAGACAAACCCGCGTTCGACATTCGGAAAAATATCGAACAGACCATCTAAGAGGCGTGGCAACACCTCTTCAAGTGAAAGCGACGCACCAAGAGCTCGATTCAAGCCAATTACAGCTCGCAACTTCGCCTCAGCATTTTGACTAATTCCCTCGTCTGCTGATGGACGTGGAATGTCTAATTGAGAGACGATCATCGACTCTTCATCGTGTGACTGAAAAACCGCTTGCGATTCGTCTGTTTCCCCCCCAAGCGACACCCACTCTGAAGGAGTTGTATCACCGACCGTAAAAACCAACCGGTCGTCGCAGACGCCGATCTCATCCGCAGCCTCAAGCCGATGTTGGCCAGTCAGAATCTCGCCATTGAGAATCGTTCCGTTCCGGCTACCAAGATCTTCAACCCACCAGCCACCGTCTTTCATTTCAACTGCTGCATGCTGGCGACTTACGGAGCCTGAATCTACAACAATATCACAGCCGGGATGACGACCAATGATCGTTTTCTCTTTGACAAGGCGATATCTCTCACCCGCCTTGCCACCAGTCATCAATACGAGGAACGACACAGTGTCTCCATCTTACTTTTCAATTTCATGAATTATTTGATGCATTCGTTACTACCGACCGCCAGCAGTCTTGCCTAACGATTGCCCACCGATAACCTTTGCGTCAGGCTACCACAACTCTGGTGAATGATCATGAATCCTCACAATTTCAGGGAACTCTTACCTATTCAAGAGAACCATGCCCGCAGCCTAAAACCATAGCTCTCTCTTCTTTATGTTCGTTCGAACCAGAGAACTTTTAATGTACCGGTTTGCGATACCAAACCTCTGGCGATTTCGCCGGTCTAATCGTAACAGCAAATGGTTCATACCCCTCCACATCAACCTTGGGAGGTCCGTCCCCGGTGGCTTCAGAGACCTCTTTTTCAATATCACTGACTATTGTCTTTGATAAGATTTCCCATTCCTGCTTTTTGTTCCAGCCAATATTGTTATTAGCACCCATTAAAAGACCGACAACAAAAGTCGCAAGAACGCCGATAAAAAAACTTTTTCCATCAAATGATTGATTCGTTTCGGACATGCCATACCCTTTTTCTGTTGAACTGTGAATTGAGAAAGTATTATCGGTCGCATGGCGAACAAAGCAACTCGTCTCGAATGAGTTCATGGTCAATTTGTGAAGTGCCGAGAAGGGCAGGGTTTACACTATCAATTGTCTTGGGTTTTCCAACTTCTTGTGGCCCCACAAGATGCTGGCTGAATTACTACAAGCCATGCCCAAGAATGACCTTGCAAATGCCATCGAAGATGCTCCAACCACACGTAAAGAACCATTCTGGAATGACAGGGAAAGCAATCTTTTTCTGATGCTGTGTCCTGCGGTTCAGCGTTCTTTATTTTGCTGTTCCGCAACTCAAGAAGACCTCGCTGATAGCGAGATCAGTGACACACAACCCCGAGACGTAAAGGTTCCTATTAAACAATGAAAACACTGATTTTATTCGCAGAGTACCTTATGCACGGCATTCATGCCGTGCGGATTCGAATCATTATGTTTCAGCAGTTATTATTAAAACGACGTGAGAATCGACTTCAGAAATATTCTGAAAAAATGATACAGGACAACACATCAAGTACACCTGTAGAACAGGGTGAAGAAAAATGTGAATAGAATTTACTATGAATCCTGGCCGTGCATCTAACCGACCGCTGGCCCTTGGTGCGTTGTGTCAGACCAAGCAAGGATTCTGTAAAAAACATGGGGAATATTAACCCCACCCTAAACCCTTCCCGAAACTCTTTGCCAAATCGTGCGTCACTACGAGTACGACAATGATGTTGACGAGTGGGATGAACAAGAGCAGTAAAAACCACCAAGGACGGTCAGCAATTTTATTATCAAATAAACATCATAAGTCGGGTTGAGAGATCCCCAGCCGGGCTGACCACTTTTCGTGAAATTTTCCGCTGCTTTGCGTCATAGCATACGCCTTTGCAACTCAAGCACACGTTTTGAATATTCCGAACAGTGTACTGCCTGCTTAAGCTTTGTGGATCACGCTGCTGGTACTTCCAGTAGCGATCGTGTCACTTCCGTCATTTTCATGTTTGTTCACATCGTATAGATTGTGAGTTTCAAGCCTATCGACCGAGTACGATTGGATCGAAAATATAGTAATAACAACACTTTTTTCCGACACCTCTTTGACTCATGAACAGACTAGGGTTTTTGTCAGTCATTCATGGCCAACGCGAAGGCAACGTCCTGCGGAAACTTTACTGTTTTCTTAAAGATATCCTTCTCTGCTGATTCTGCTAGCTAAGGTCTAAAAGTGATTCATTTCTTTAGCTGTTTTGACTATTATGAAGTGAGTCACACTGATATATTAAGCGAATCTCTTTGACTTTATGCCTGCCGAGAAAAGGCGATTCTCCGGCAGGCTTTTTTATTTTAATTTCACTTGAAGGGAGTTTGGTCCGGCAACGCTGTCAGATCACTCAATCCGTAAGCAATTCTTGAAGGTCGTTTTAAAACCACCACGCCATCTCTCTGCGCAGCATCTTTGGCATCAATGCCTTTGGTATCACTGCCTGCTTTTCAATTACCATGGGTTATTTCAAGGCTGTCACAAATGCGAAAATCACCAAAACTGTAGCATCTGCCACGATCACCAAGCGTGACTTGATCACTGGTTTTAATAGGCACGAACACGTGGCATCTATCATTGATGCTGAAAGTTGTTTCCTAGTTAAACCCGTCTCTCTCATGCTCCTGTGAACAACTGCTGCTACGCCTATGCGTTGGTATTCCATGAGCAAGGCTTTTTACAATCCCCCACCTTTATTGATAGTAAGCCGGAGTAGCTTTTGATCAAAGCACGTCGACACACTTTGATCAGACTAAGGCGACATTTGTTTGAGGTGGTTTCAGATTAGCCCCCGTGGTTTCAGGTTATCCCTCGCTGAACATCCTTCCCAGACCGAAAAGCTAAATCTTGCCATCATCGTCATCAGCAGTTTCAACGTCTGCTGCACACAAAGCAAATAGTTCTCCCATTACCCACCCCTAACATCCCGCCGCTTCCACGCAAGATTTGCTTTCGCAATATCGTGGCTAACCTCACCACCAATATGAGAACAACGACCAGCAAACAAGGCGGCGGCTTCGTCAACACGCCTTGCATGCTCTGGGTCTAATCCGTGCAGAGACTTACGGAATACATCCCATGCGTCTAAAACTCTCTGCGTGCCGTCAGCGACGACCATGATTGCCTCATTATTATTAAGCACGAGGTGCTCACCAAAGTCATCAATAACAAAACCATTCTTACCAGCCCTATGTCTCTCAATGACACCACTGATGGCTGTTCCATTCATAGCAATATGCTTAGCATGCTGCTCTCGTTGCTGTGCCTCTTGACTGCTTGTCATGTATTCACCTCCATTGAATCAGTCCCTTTTGCATTCGCTTGTCGTAGTGTGTCCATCAACGGCCTGTCGCATCGTCTTTTGATGCCTTGCCGTTGTTCTCTCCAATCTCGTTCCGCCGTTTTGGTGCTGTGCCGTCCGGGTCATTTCTTTGCAACCATGCCATCACTTTTTTGTGGGCCACTTGAAAGGTGATGGTAGGCCATTCACCGAGATTCTTCGAATCGACTTTTCTAGAAATTCTTGGGGGAAGTACCAGAACTTTGTGCCTGTTCTCGTGACGAATAAAGCCAGACCACAAATTTCGCTATCCTTCACTTCCAGAGGCCGGCTGTCTAGCGGACATTTCAGCTTTTCGATAATATTAAAGGATGGCTTCTTTGCAGATACTGGTGGCTTTTTCGATAGTTTTGTCTTAATAGGCATAGTTTATTATGAGTGATGATACCCTGACGATATATCGCGGTGCATATCAGCCATTTACTAATCATCAGGGAAGAACAGCAGAACTTCATGACCTGTAGTCCAATATGGCATGAGAAGCAAATTTTGGGGAATGGTGTAACGGTAGCACGACTGGCTCTGAACCAGTTAGTCCAGGTTCA
>CAJXFK010000128.1 GCA_913052575.1 uncultured Planctomycetaceae bacterium | reverse complement strand
AGTGATTGATTCTCGTAATCAGCAGTTTGTTACAACGGGCCTCTTTACAAGAGCGTTTGAAGGACGCGGCCTTCAGGGCGGTACTGCTTTTGACTACCTAAATAACACTGGATTCGCTGGTACAACAGATATCAAACAAATGCGGGCAGAGGTGAGCTATGTATGGGGGTACCATGAGTTGGGTTTTTGGGGCGCCTTCAATGCTGGAAAAGGGCTTGGGATAGATGATCCAACCACTGGCAAGCCATTTGAAAACAATACCGTTCACACATATAACGCGTTTTATCGAGTGCAGTTTGGTGATGCGAACGAGTGGAAAGTATGGGGCGGTGCTTCGCATGAGGGGCAAGGATACGTTGGGTCGTTGCTGCGAGCTCCGATGACGCGATCACTTGCTCTGGAGGGAACATTTGCTTACTTGATGCCCAGCAAGTCAATAACTAAGCAGGTCAACGTCCAAGGTTTAGGAACGTTTAATACAACATTCACTCCTATGGCATGGAATCTTGGTATTAATCTCGTTTATTATCCACGGGGTCGATCGAGACGTAGCCTTGCCAGTCCGTACCGACCATTGTTTGACGTTGCCGATAATGGAACAATGATTCAGGGGCTCTAAACTCCCGTTTACACGGAAACTCAGCGGTACACAGACGCCCGTTTCTCAAAACAGCTGTTTTTCGGTATCTTCTATGCTGAAAGACAGCAGTTTTGATCACGCCAGCGTGGCTTTGTGATCGCTGCCTTGTACGAGGGCCGCTACGGTTCCGACACCAGCAAAACACAGAGAAACATGACAGAAAACAATGACCCCTGGGCGAATCTTGCAGATTCACTCGGTGCGGCTCCCGGAGGGGAACCATCTCAAAAACCACAAAGTCGTCCGATAAAACCTTCCAAGCCAGCCGAGGCCGAGAAACCAGCAAGTAAAGATTCTGCGACTGAAGCACCCCGAACAGATTGGGGTGGTGTTGCAGATCAACTTGGCATTGAAGGCTCAAAGCCAGCACCTTCGAAGCCGGCTACGAATAGAGCATCACAAAAATCTGAACCAGCGCCGCGTGTCTCAGATGCTGAAAGCCAGCCTCGAGATGATGGCTTCGGAGCAGGTCTCCTTGATGATGGTGCACCAACACCGCGACGTTCATCCAGACCACGAAGCCAAAACGGTGAAAGGCGGAAATCTGCACCCCGACCTCGTCGGTCAGAAGACGACAGCGTTCAGGAGGCCCCGCGTCAGCGAGAGAGAAGCCAGGACAGAAGCGAAGAGCGCAGCCAAGACAGAAGCCAGGAGAGAGACCACGAGAGAGGCGAAAATGCGACTGACGAATCGGGTGAACCACGTCGTCGCCGTCGAGGCCGCCGTGGTGGCCGTGGTCGTGGACGGCGTACTGATCAGCGTTCTCAGGAAGAAGGTCGTGTTGAAGCCCGTGCTGAAGACAGTGAAGATCTTCCTGGCTACGGTCGGAATTTGGACGGGGAACGACATGAGAGGCAAGGGTCTCCGTCCTCAGAATCAGCTTCAGAGGGTCAGCCACGGACTTCGCAGGACGGTGATTTCGGGCAGGTCTTGAATGCTGATACTGAGAGTAACGAGAGAGAAGTCAATGCTGATGGCCGTGATGATCGTCGGGAGTCATCGGATGATGACCGTCCACCTCGTCGCCGTCGTCGTCGCCGTGGACGTGGTCGACGAACACGAGATGGCGTAGAGTCAGAGCATGACGAAAGCCGTACACAACAAGATGAACACGGTGAAGCCTCAAGTGAATCCAGAGATATTTCGAGAGACGGTGAGGGAACGCATACACAGCGAGACACCCGCAGAAGTGAAGATTCGGACGGTGAGCCGCGCCGCCGTCGCCGGCGTCGACGAACATCAGATGATGATTCACAGGAACCACGTGGTGAAGATCGCCCAGCACGCAGATCATCGAGATCTGAAGGCACAAGCAGTCAACGACAATCAACACGTGGCGGTGGCCGAAAACGGGAAGTAAGCCGTGGAGGTGATGGTGAGAGTCGTCGCCGTGAGACTTTTTCTCGTGTGGGTTCCCAGCGTGAAGATGATGAAGAAGGTCTTGAATTCCTTGGTACGGAAGATGACATGGCGCCTGTCGATCGTCGCGATGCAACTGATGAGGACGTGCTATCCGAAAGCGGGCTCGACAGTGTTCGCGATGTGCCGAGCTGGGTCGAGGCTATAGGTATCGTGATTGCCAGTAATATGGATAGCCGTAAGCAACCTCCTCAAAGCTAAACACTGAGGTTGTGAAAACCACCAACTCTCTCGGTCGTTGCACCGACTGCCTTTTTTCAAGGCAGTCGGTTTCAATAAGCCGAGATAATGTGCTGGTCTGGCGATTCTCGATTGAAACAAGGCGCTCTGTAATGGTGCAGGAAACACGCGTTTCTCTCGCTGATGCCCTCGGCTGAGTCCTCTTTGGCGCAGTATTTGCTTTTGAAATTTCCGGGACGATATGTGCGCGGAAAGAAAGCGAGGCAAACTGATGAGTATTTTCGACCAAACGAAACAAACGCTCAATTCAAATAGTCAGCTATCCGTAGATAATCTCATTATTTTATCACGAGCGGATCCGATTATCTGTGGTCATTCTACTGAGACTCGAAATCTTGCAGAGGCTGCATTACGGCTTGGGGTTCAAAACGTGCATATTGTGAGTTATCCGCTTGACGTTCTAGCTTCTTCTGGCCTTCCCCTTAAACCAGAAAATTCTGTTGGGGTGTACTCAGCCGGAATTACGGTAGATCGCCCGGCTCCGGTTGGCGATTATAAAGTTCTAGACGGGCGGCTTAGCGCTGCTATTTCAGGGCATATGATCAATCTGCTGTCACGCCTATCAGGAA
This sequence comes from uncultured Planctomycetaceae bacterium, assembly GCA_913052575.1. Lineage (GTDB taxonomy): Bacteria > Planctomycetota > Planctomycetia > Pirellulales > UBA1268 > UBA1268. Next base: position 5,145 of record CAJXFK010000128.1, on the reverse strand, counting down.
AGACAGCGGTTATGGATCTGTACCTGGTGCCTCATGGACAGATGGTGATGCAGGCCGTGGCCTCTGCGTGCCGCAGTGGAATTGCTGATGCTCCTGTAACTATCGGAGAGGCTGTTGGATCTGATATCACAAATGTTGTGTCAAATGCCTTGGCCACCGGTCAGTCAGGCGCAGCAGCCCTCGTGATGCAGAATTATCTCGATCATGATCAGCCGGTCGCTGTAAGTGCTTTTACTCGAGAACTCATTGTTGCTTCTGGTGCAAAGGTGGATCAAGCCCTTGGTACAAAATTTGCACAGCAACTTTCTGAGCGAGTGCGTATCAGTTATCCGGCAATTGATACGTCAGCATATTTGTCACCGACAATCAGTGAGTCTGAACAAGCGGCGATTCTGTCCAAGCGAGGTCTTGTTCGTGATGGCTATGTTTTGTTTCTGAGTCGACTCACCAAAGCCAAGGGAGTCGAAGACCTTATTCATGCATACCGGGAAAGCAAGTTGTACCGTCGGCTACCGCTTGTGATCTGTGGTTCAGGTCCTGACGAATCGTTCTTTCATAAGGTTGCAAACAGTGACACATCAATCCTTTTTTTTAATGACATCGGTGACCTTGACAAGCTTGCACTTATGTCGGGATGTCATGCGTATTGTCTCCCGAGTAAACCTCGTGTCGAATTCACAGAGACATTTGGAATTGCTATTGCCGAGGCCATGTTATCAGGTGGGATAGGTCCCGTGATTACAACCCGTACGGGTGGAATCCCTGAGGCAACGGGTGATCATTGCCTGTACCACAAAGCAGGCGACGTTGCTGACCTTGTGGCGTGTCTCAATAAAGTGGCAAGCATGCCGGACCATTTCCGGGCTCATTTGAGCCAACAGGCCAGGAATTACGCCTGCCGTTTTGATCGCGAGAAAATCTTGAAAAATCTTCTCGCTGAAAATTCTGTTCAAGCGGTAGCATGACGACACTTTTTGAAATGGAAAGGGAGCGAACGGCGGAACGCTCAATGGTACAAAAAGAAGAGGATTTAGGATCACAGCGATCGACACAAAGTGACCTCATTGATTTGGTCGATCCTTTCATTGGTACAGAGCCAGTAGACCTTCCTGCACGAACTGGAGTGGCGGCAACATGGTTTTGGCCGAAGCCACAGATTGGAAACACCCACCCGGGGGCTTGTCTTCCTTTTGGGATGGTTTCAGTAATGCCATACAGTGGTGGGTATCCGACTGGTTATGGATGTTACGGGAAGTCGCTTCAAGGGTATCCATCACGATTCAAAAAAGAATTGCAAGTGTCGGGCTTTACGCATTTCCAGCAGACTGGCGTTGGAGCGATACGAAAATATTATAACTATTGTCGAGTGACCCCCTTTACGGAAGAGTGTGGTGGGCTTTCATCCGTTGGCAAGCCTTTTTCAATCACGAACGAGAAGGCTACGCCTGGTTTTTATGCGTGCGTCATTCAGCCCTCTGGTATTCGTGCAGAGATTACGGTGACACCGCGAGGAGCAATCCATCGCTACACGTTTCCAGAATCAAACTGCTCAGGCCTGGCGATCGACTTTTCTCACGGTGGCATAGACATTGAAGATGGGCGGACTATTCCACTGAGGGCTGAGTGCTCTCTCGAGGGGAATAATGGTGCCGAAGCATCTGTCACGATGGAAGGCCTTCCCATTCGAATGTCTCTGGAAGTTGCTGGTTTCGATGCAGGCAGCGCCGCAGGTTCTCTGTGGGAAAATGGCGAGTTTCTTTCTGGTGAGAAAGAAAAGGCTTATGAGTACATGCGAGAGTCAACGTATGTACCATTTGGTGTGTCCTTTTGTGGGCCAACCAAGGAGGGGCAGGTTGTCGAACTAAAGGTTGCGTTCTCATTTCGGAGTCGGAAAAGGGCCTATGAAAATCGGTTGTCGGCGGCCCAAGGCTTTTCTGCCGCAAAACGCATTGCAGAGAAGAGCTGGGAGAAGGGGCTCGGTCGAATTCAGGTTGAAGGGGGTACGCAGGCTCAGCAGAGAACGTTTTATACGGCTCTCTACCACAGTCTTCTCAAGCCGAGTGAGGCAAATAATGAATCACCTTTCTGGCCATGGGACGGCCCGTTTTTCTTTGATTTTTCGACTCTGTGGGATATGTATAAAACCCAACTCCCTCTTGTGCTAACACTGTTTCCTGATCAGGGAACCGAAATTGTGAATGCGTTGCTCACTGTTGTTGAAATGGAGGGTAATTTTCCAATCGGATATCGCCTCGCTCGGGGGTATGACCGGTTCTCGCATCAAGCCAGCGCTCTTGGACATGTTGTCATTGCTGATGCCTTTCATCGCCGTCTGCCGGGCATTGATTGGGAGCGAGCTGTAACGATGATGACGAAAGACCTTGGTCGGGCATACGGAGAAGCTTTTTTTCAGGACGGTATTGTTCATCCGATCACACATACGCTCGATCTCGCCTACGGCTGTTTTTGTACAGCCCTTATCGCGTGTGAAGTTGGTGATACTGCCGCATCGAAACGTATGCTCGAGTACGCCACCCAGTGGAAGAATGCCTTTGATCAGAATGGCCTTCTGAGGGAGTCAACATACTACGAAGGGTCCAAATATAACTACAGTTTTCGGTTGCTGCACGATATGGCCAGTCGGATCAAGCTTGCCGGTGGTGATGTCTCGTTCGTCAAAATGTTGGATGCTTTTTTTGGGTACGATGCTGCTCCTGTTCAGCAGCCTGGTGTCTTTCCATGTCGTGAGGAAATGGCGGCGGGTGAGTCCCTTGGTCGCTTTGAAGGGCTGAACAATGAGCCAGATATGGAGTCGCCATACGCATACATTTACGCAGGGCGGCATGATAAGGCTTGCGAAGTCATTCGGGCAGGAGTCACGCAGTGCTATGGAGACACGCCCGGGGGTATGGTGGGCAATGATGATTCCGGTGGTATGAGTTCATGGTATGTCTGGAGTGCACTGGGAATTTTTCCTGTTGCTGGCCAGGACGTATTCTTGATCGGCTCACCACTTTTCGATCGTGCACAAATTCAATTTGGACGATCTTGCCCCCTTGTCATAGAAGCCGTGGGAGGGAGCGAGAGCCAGCAGTATGTTCGGGCTGTGTCTCTCAATGGCGTTCCGCATCAAAGGCCGTATCTGTGTTGGGAGGAACTGGCTTCTGGTGGAATGCTTTCGTTTGAAATGACATCTTCTCCAACAGTATGGACGCGAGAACGACCGCCTTCTTGTCTATAATTAAGACGCAAAAAATCCAGAATACTCGTGCCGAAATTGCAGCAGAAGTATCCGCTGAGAATGAGTCTCACTGTCAATTTGGTTTTGAAAGAAAAGATAATTTAATGTCTTGTTCAACCTCATCTTTGACGACTAATATTAAACATGAAAGTGAGGTGGTTGATGGACTTGCGGTCGCAATACCATGCAGTGGTTCTTTTCATTGTGATGGTTTTTTCAGTGCCACTAATTCTTACTGTGGAATGTGTTGCTGCGGATGAAGATGTTGTAATTCAGCAACGTCCTGTGTCCGTCGACATTCATCAGCTGATCAAGCAGTCGGAGCAGAGTGAGTTAGGCGTTGACCTAAATATTCTCAAAGAGATAGATGTAGATTCCGCAAGTCTTATAGCCAAGACTCGTGGGAAGTTGTTTTTAAATGGGCTCACCGCCATTACGCCAGAGGTTGCCGAAGCTCTAGCGAAGCATCGTGGGTGGCTGCATCTCGACGGATTGCAGTCTCTGAGTCCAGAAGTCGCGACGGCGCTTTCGAAGCATCAAGGTTGGCTCTTTTTGAATGGCATCAAGGTTCTTGACAAAGATGTTGCAGTGGCACTGCTGCCGTATCGAGGGCAATTATATCTTGATAGCGTTCAGACAATCACTGATGATGTTGCTGAAATCATCGTCAAGCGTCGTGACGGTGTCGAGCTTTATGGTGTGCGGAACATTAATTATCAATCGGTTGCGATGCTGAGGAAAAACTCAGAGATTGTTCTTCCGGCGAAGTTTAATCGTGCAGGCTGGTGGCCTTTTTGATCAAAAAAAGTCGGTGGAGGTTTCAGCCCCCACCGACTCAACGTTTGATAACTCGAATGAAGTCGTCTTAGCCGCAGTAATTATGGTGCAGAAACAACTTCACCACCATTGCGAGTACCAAGAGCTCTCCAGGTAGTTCCGTCAATGGTTGATGTGAAGGATCTGGTTGATCCGTCCATCATAAGACCATTACAAACACCGCCATTGTGGTAGCTTCGTGACGTCACGACAGCAACAGCAGCAGTATTCACACCTTTACCTTCACGCTGTGAGGTGAAATCTCCATCAGGGTGACCAGAATTTTTAGTCACCGTGTTTGGTGGGAATGTAGTGGTCAATCCATCCTGATGAGTACGTCCATCACACCATTCGGTATTCCCACTGTCGTCTTTTTGACTTCCCCCGAGGCCGGATAGATCCGTTGCAGTCAATGCTGGAACGGTTGTGAGTCCGCCGCCGTCACGCATGTAGGGTGTGTATCCCTTTTTCTCACCAGCAGCAAGTGTGTTGGACATACCGTCTCTGAAATCCCTAGGCTTTGACTTTTGGTTGACACCAAATGCTCCGTTGCCACTGCCTGCTGGCAGGACCACGCCAGTTCCACGAGACCAACCAATGTTGGTTGGGTAGTATTTTTCTACACCACCACTTAAGCGAACTTCATCCCTGATTTCACTTGGGCAGAGCAAGGTGTCAATTCGGTAAGAGCAAAGATACTTCCCATTTATTTTTTTAGCACTGTAGCTCGTTGCAGATGCGATTGCATCTCTAACTTCGGCACCCAAAGCTGCGTTCTCGATGAAAGGAAGCAGTTGTGCAGAGACTCCCCAATCGCTTATTTGAGCTCCACTGCTATCTGTCTCAAAAGCTACTGGATAATGTCTTTGACCATTTTCAAAGTTATGGAGTGCCAAGCCCATTTGCTTGAAGTTGTTGCTGCAAGAAACACGCCGTGCAGCTTCTCGAGCTTGTTGAACGGCGGGAAGAAGCAGGCCGACAAGAACGCCAATAATAGCGATGACGACCAGAAGTTCGATCAGCGTGAAACCCGAAGGTTTCCCAAGATTTTTCGTCTTCATTATTTTACCTTTGTGACAGAAAGAGAT
>CAJXFK010000127.1 GCA_913052575.1 uncultured Planctomycetaceae bacterium | reverse complement strand
ACCCAAACTGCCCGTTTTGGCGGAAGATTACATTCGTTGTATTTCCGGATGCGTTGTTACTTGGTCCAGCTGAGCCACCGTCACGTGGAACAATTGCAACTAAACCACTGTCCTGCCATTGTGAGCTTCCTTTAAATACGTGTGTCTGAGAGGACTAGGAAGCAAGACGCATAGAAGCCAGTGGGTCGGCAACTTCTGCCTGTTGATGCTGCCAGGTCAGAGGCACAACCGCTTGGGCCTTAGCCTGTGCGTGACGCTGAGCTGCTTCGATCACTACATCAGGAAGACTCACTTCCCGGCAGTAATACGCGTTCTCATAAATGTCGCCAGAGACAGAATCACAGAAGAGTGCAGCGTCGCTGCTGTTTCGAAACCAATGAGTTCTTTGTGTGCCAGCGTCTGCTTTGAGTAAATCAACTTTCCAAAATGTCATTGTCGTATCCCTTTACTACGTGTGGTGTTTCATTGAGGCACTCGCCTCACAACACCACCAGATACGGCCATATTCGCCTGCTGTTCACGGAAAAACAGGCTTATCCAAAAAGCGCACCAGCAAAAAACAAGCGTCTTTCATGGCGTAGAAACTCCCGAAAGGATTTGTCCAAATTACGAATCAAAAAAACTTTTACACCAATTTTTGTTGAAAAAAAGTTTGGTAATGCGCTTTCTGGATATTTGTTCCTTTTCCTAAAAGAACCATGCCGCGAAGGCCTTGGCGGCCTCATTCGTTTTCTGGATAGCTACATATTTCAATGAACCGCGTGACAGAAGGGCTCGTATCTCTCACTACACCGATGTTGATCGAAGCGACTGTTGGTTTAGTGACCAAATATTTTTGACACATAGATATTTTTGACACCTAGTTAGGAGAACAATTATGAGATCAGCACCTGAGGGCTGGATGGATGCAGAAAGAGAATTTCACAACCGCAACCAAGGGAAGCGGAACAAAGAAAACGCAATGCGTAACGTGAAATTTATCGACGTCGTTCTCTTCTGCTGCATCACCAGCAGTCTTTTTTACTTCATGCTTTAAGAAAAGGGAGATCCGAACATGAATACAGAAACACGTATACTGGAACACGATCAGAAGCAGTCCGCAGAAGTCACCCTCCCCAATGACACGGAGGGGGACACAAGCACCCACTTCATTGCAGGGCTTGTAGCTGCTGAATGTGGTGTGGCACTTACAGCAAATTGGCTCCTGACGGCATCTGTTACCACGACACAAACGTCTCTTGGATATATCGGTGTGGCAGTGCTCGCCTGGGGCAGTATCTCAGTGATGCACAGCATCCCGGCACTCCTTGCTTCAGGCGCAGAAAGCGATGCACCAGAAGATGAACTCGAGCCGGACGCGAAAGTGTTAACGACTGACTGCAGCGTCGCAGTACAGACTGATACTGTACCCCCGTCTGCAGTCCTCAATAACAAAACAGACCTGACTACCGGACACGCTGAGACCGGCAATGTCATGAGCACCGAGGACACGGCACCATGAGTAAGCAGCCACGCGTTATCGACGGCACCCATGTGAAAATTTCAAAGCGATTCGGTAATGGCCTGTGCTTCGAGTACCGATGCCCAAAATGCAAAGAACAGCTGAAATCAGTCGACGGCGATGTTCTGCTCAGTGATACGTGTCCAACGTGCCACAGAAGTTTCGTATTTAGTGAAGGTGTCAAAGAAGCGTGGAAGGATTACGTCAGGCGGCAACAACTGAAAACCAAGCAGGCACTGGATAGTTCACGAGAACATTCTCGTTTCACCACGCCATCAAAAATCCGTTCGGGCACTCTGTACGCACGCAGCTCTTCACCAGAACAACCTGAACTCCAGACTCTTGAGACTGTTGGAGTACAGTTTCGTACAACCAAGGCAGATAATCCGAACCAGGCAGGCAATGCAAAACGGGCCCGTTCATTGCTTCATTCTTCTGCTAATCCGAAGACACTCAACAACATATTTGACTGGAAGATCCAGACGTATATTACACCATGGATCCTACGCTGCACCTGGGTTGGGGCAGTTGCCTGTGGCCTGCTGATGAGTCTTATTCTTACATTTTCTGCGATAACGGTCTGGCTGCCTACCATCACGCAAGAGCCTCCGAAAATTATGCTGAAAGACTTGCAAGCACACCTTGCAGAAAAGCACATCGAAAAATCTCAGCCGCCTCTTCTGTCACCAATATTTATGGTCCGTGCGGCCAAAACCTGTTGGATACTCATACAAATAATCGGAGTTGCTTTAGCGGTTCTCTGGATCAGAGTCCTACTCGAGACAGGCATTGTTCTTTTCGATATTTCCAGAACAATCTCAGACATTCATGGCTCTATGAAAAATCGAAGCACGACCGACTCCATACCAAGAACAGCTGAGGTTGGCTGACTGATTTTGAAGCATGTTGAAAACCTGCTCACAGCCTCACGCCAGTGTTCTAAGAAAAAACGATGCTCGATAAAAAAACGATGCACGATGAAACGACAATGCTCGATCTTGAAGCGGAGGGCAAGGGATTCGAACCCTCAACCCATTGCTGGGCATCTGATTTCGAGTCAGACCGCTGGCCAATTCGCATACCCTCCGAAAACGATTCTCCAAAATTCTATCAGACCCTAAAAATAGTCGCCATAGGCATGGACTGGAGGCACGTGTTCATTCGTTGGATCATAGGGCAGCGACTAGTCTACTTGCGAGAGAAGAGAGACCGAAAACTGAAGTTCTTCAAACGCGCAGAAAGACCGTGGCGTCTTTCAGATTTTCGAGCAGCAGCGTCATCAACAACCCAATTCAACTGCAACGCGCGGCGAGGACCTTCGTACGAAGTATGCCCATGCCACGCGTTTTCACGATTCCGAAAACAGATCAATGTGCCGGCGTATGGTGGCACTTCGGCAATCACATCCTCAATATTATTTGATCGCAATAATCGAAGCTGTCCGCCACCACCCGACCAACCGTCATTCAGATAAATCAGTGCCGTGATCAGCTTTGATCGGCTGTCGGTGTGAACCTTTCCATCCTTAGCCCGACACCGCCCACGAACCGTTAACGTTGCCGGACGACCAGCAAGGTCTAATCCAAACTTGCCAGAAAAGGCCGCTTTGACGCTCTCGCCAAGCAATTCATCACTCAACTCAGCAAACGCACCACCATAAGACAACGATGCAAGCGGAAAACTGCCACCTTGCTCAATCTTCGGGAAATCTGCATCGATTCGTTTGAGACAATCTGCCCGCACGAAACCGGGCAGTACCAAATATTCATATGGATCGCTTGTCAGCGACGTGTCACGAAACGACTCAAGATTTAGCATCGACATTGCAGATTCCTTTCAGCGACTGGTTTTCCATCACGGATGATAGCGATATGACACGCTTTTCAGGAATAGCGACCTGCACGCACTACTTTTTGCACACTGGTGCTACCAAGAAAATCCTACAAAAGACCTCTTGAGCACTCTTATGCCACCGTACGCAAAGAAGCATCAAGCACGAGATCACATTCGTAACAGACACGTTCGACCGATATCTCTCGCATGGCTGAATTGTCAGCCTTGCGACGGTCGTTTCGTGAGCCACTTTCATATCGCACTTGGATTCCAACGTGCGGCGCCCCATACGGCCCACAATCGGCAGGACGGGTTGCACCATATAAACCCACACTCGGTGTACCCACCGCAACTGACATGTGCAGCGGCCCAGTATCAGAACTGACGAAGATCGCTCCCCGACGCAAAACTGCTACAAGTTCTTGCAAACTTGTTCGCGGTGCCAGCACCGCATGCCCATCAGCTGCGGCCACGATCTGATTCGCAAAATCCAACTCGCGATTACTCCCCCATACCACCAATGACTTGAGACCTCGCCGTTCCCCGAGATGTCGAGCAACAGCAGCAAATCGATCCATCTCCCATAGCTTCGATTCCCAGGTCGCACCTGGGTTTATAATCGCAAACCGACCCTGAAGCGGCAGATCTGCCAGCAGCCTCGCTGCAGCATGCTCTGCTGCCTTATCGCCAGAGAGTTGCCAATCAATTTCTGGATTTGTGATCCCAACTGGAGCAAGTAAATCGACACAACGATCAGTAAGGTGTGGCCGCTCTGGTGTCACAAGAATGTTATTTAAATACGTACTTAATTCGGTACCGTATTGTCCACGACACCCAATCCGTTTCTTGGCACCTGACAGCCAGCAGGCGAGCGAACTCTTGGTGTTTCCCTGACAATCGATACTCACCGTAAACCGGTGCGCTCGCAGTTCGTCACGAAGTGACTTGCATTTCTTCAGAGACAGAAACCAACCCCTTGGCAGCGTAAAGACTTGATCAACACACGGATGCCCGACCACCATAGCCGACGACTTCTCTTCAACCGCCCACCCAATAAAAGCTTCTGGAAACCGTGCCCGCAACGCACAGGCAACCGGCAGCGTGAGCACCGTGTCTCCGATCGCGCTCATACGCGAGATAAGAAATCGTGGAGAATCAATAGAAATTGTCGGCACGTCCTCACCCTGACTTTGCGTGGCAGTAACTAGCTCTTTCGACCATAGCGAGCCAGTCGGCCAAGACGCCCATAGCCTCCTAGCAGATGCCTCCAATCAGCCTACTTCTCTCATTCCAGAGGGTAGACGCGAGGGATCACGACGGTCAACGGCACTTTCGCAACCTCCGCCACTCGGAAGTGCCGTAAAAAGAGCAATCAGCGCATTGCTGTCGTTACGAAACCATTTCCAAGAACACCGGATTCATGCTGCCCTCCAGAAACAGTCTTCAACTTTCTCGGCCTGCACAACAATTCCGTCCGATCATGTGCCTGCGAGCTTAACGAGCACGTATCACAAAAATAGAAACTTGGTGTGTGCACGCTGACACGCGAACGCTTTTTCATGCATATCGACGCGATAGCCAAAAAAAGATCTGACTTTCGCGTGAGACACAGAAAAATATTCAAATTGCTTAACAGTAAAGGAGTAAACCTATATCGAAGAAACAGACACAATCAACATTTCCCAAATGTCTTACGTCAAATAATGGTCACCGAGAACTCCGTATTCAGACTGCGTTTCAATATGAAAAAACAATCTCTCCCTTCTTTCGTAGCGATTTCTTTAATCCGCCCTTAAAAGCCGTCTGCTCAGGAAAATATTTTTCTTGAAGACAAGAAGACGCTGGCTACTATTGCGGCCGTTAGGGGCAGACGCGACCGCTCGGCCGTATCACCGATCACTCGGAGGTAGCCATGCGAAAGCTCCGTAAAGCTCGCACTCGATCAGAGAAAAATCGCTCTGATTCCCTCATAGCAGCAGAGTTACTTGAACGCCGCTATGCCCTTACTGCGACACCACTTCTCGACCAATTCACGAGTGCTGCCATGGAAGCAGTCGCTCGTGGTGAACTTACATCAGAAAGATGGATCGTACACAAGCTCGGTAACAATGAATTCTCAAGTGAAGGAAGTTGCCAAAGACTGACGAACTTTGGCGGTAATGCCGGATGGCATGCTGACCCTATTGGCACGTCTTTCTTCAGACTGCAAACATCGGGAATCGACTCCTCTCACGTTGTCGATTGGGCCAGGAACAACCACGAACATTTTCTAATTGAACCGGACCTTCCTATCCAGGTACAGAAAACGCCAAACGACCCATCTCTCTGGCGACTTTATGGATTGAATAACTACGGACAATCCGGAGGTACAACAGATGCGGATTTAGATGCACCAGAGGCATGGGATATCACAACAGGATCGCGGGACGTTGTTATTGGAGTCATCGACTCTGGCGTCGATATCAACCATCCTGACCTTGCCGCAAATATTTGGGTCAACCCCGGGGAGACACCCAACAATGGAATCGATGATGATGGGAATGGATTTATTGATGACGTGAATGGCTGGGACTTCTATGATGACGACAACACACCCAATGATGGAAACGGACACGGAACACACGTAGCCGGCACCATTGGGGCTGTAGGCAATAACAACTCGGGTATTGCTGGTGTCAACTGGGAAGTTTCGATTTTACCCCTTCGTTTTCTTGGTAACGACGGGAGTGGGTGGACGAGTGATGCAGTCGCGGCAGTTAATTACGCCACCATGCTGAAACGTGATTTTGGCATTAATGTGGCAGCGACAAACAACAGCTGGGGTGGGGGCGGTTATTCTCGCACGCTCGATCGTGCTATTGAAGCCGCCAATGACCAGGGAATCATGTTTGTTGCAGCAGCTGGTAATCAAGGCACAAACAACGATGCAAACCCTAGCTACCCAACAAATTACAGCTCTCCGAATGTTATTTCAGTAGCCGCACTGAACCGCAACGACAACTTAGCTAGTTTTTCGAACTACGGAGCAACCACTGTCGATGTAGGAGCACCTGGTGTGTCGATTTATTCAACATTACCAGAAAATTTATATGGATCCTTTAGCGGCACCTCAATGGCAGCACCCCACGTCGCAGGAGTTGTAGGTCTCCTCAATGCTGCCAAACCAGGAATATCTGTAACAGAGGTCAACAACGCAATTCTTAATACCGTGGACCCACTGCAAAGCCTCAATGGCAAAACGCTTACAGGTGGAAGAGTCAATGCTGCTTCGGCACTGACAAGCCTTCTTGGCCAATTACCTACAATCGAGCCGATTGATAACCTAATTGTCAGCAACACTCAGACAGTAAACGTCCCCGTGGATGCGAGCGATATTGACGGAGATATCATACTCAGCCTTGTTGTTTCAGAATCCACAAGTGGAGCCGCTCCAGCTGCCGTTACTCTTGATGGATCTACTATCACTATTACGCCTATCGAAGGAAGGCACGGAATAACCATCGTAAGTGTCACTGCCACTGACGCAGATTCAAACACCGCAGCAATTTCCTTTACAGTCGACACTTTACAGGCCATCGAATCAGAAGGAACAGTAACACTCAGTAAAGATAGCTTCGGTAAGTTCTATGCCGATGAAACGCCAATCTATAACAGCGCTGGCAGCCATATCGGGGAAGACACAGCATTCATTCAAGCTGGATGGAAGATCGGTGGTGTTGAAGTGGTAAACGGAACCAATCGAATGCTCGTTTATCGAGATGGTGATGCACACTACTGGAATCTCAGCTCAACATGGCAGTACCAGTCACATTCGGACTTCTATACTGACGGAACCTCACAATACTTCGACATCGAAACACAGTTCCAGGCTGACATCAATAACGACGGAACTGTCGGAAATTCTTTTAGATCAACTTTAACACCCTAAAAACGAACCTCCCCGAGCCCCCACGAACTTCCCCGATCGCCCAGATTGCCTGCCTACTCCCTTACTTCAGCACCTCTGGCCTGCGCGAGACCAAAGCAGTAAGACATAATCCGGCAGCGTCTGGATAGCTCTGGTGCAGAAAAATTGTGGCACATGAAAACCTCGCTCACAATTGAACCTTGAATTAGAGAATCGTACTAAACCTGGTCGATAACCGAAAAGTTGCCTTTTAGAAATCTATTTAAATGAAGAAGAAAATTTATATTCATATAGGATCACCGAAAACAGGATCAACGTCCATCCAGAGATATCTGACTTCACACCAAAAGCACCTGCTCGACCAAGGAATTTACTATCCACTTGCTGGCCGTGCATACCAACAAGACCAAAAAAAAGTTGATTGTTTAAAGAGCCAACAGACAGATATCTTCATTTGTATGAATGGTGACGTTGTAAGATCTAGCGACAAACTCCGTCCGATTTTGATTGATTTCAACAAACAGAAAGCAAGCAGCATGCTACTTTCTGAAGAATGTCTCTTTTTGGGCTCTGCACTCGCTCATTCCTTAAAAGATGAAAACGTGTGGCGTTTACTGTCCGATTACGAGGTGTACGTAGTCGTTTATTTACGGCCCGCCATTGAATATCTTTGCAGCCTTTGGGCAGAAATGATCAAGATGGGCGATACGACAGAACTAGATGCATTTCTCCTCGAACACCCCTACTCGGACAATCTACGTAGTCTTTTCGATATTTCTCA
>CAJXFK010000126.1 GCA_913052575.1 uncultured Planctomycetaceae bacterium | reverse complement strand
TTAGCGAGCCGCGGTTGACGAAGATGCAGCCTTCGCTGCCCTCAAACAGGATGCCGTTGCGGCCGGTGTCAGTGACGAGCATCTCCACATCGTTGGAATACCGAAACAGCACGCGAAATGCGGTGGGGACGTTGTAGCCATTGTTGACCTGCGGCATCGTCGCTTCTGGAATCACCTCGATTGGATCGGTGCCAATCGCCCACTGGGCGATGTCGAGATGATGGGCGCCATGATCGGTCATCTTTCCGCCAGCGTAGTCAAACCACCAGCGAAACGTGTAGTGGCAGCGTTCTTTGGTATAGGGCACAAGCGGCGCCTGGCCGAGCCAACGTTCCCAGTTGAGGGTATCAGGAGTAGCCGCCGTGGCAAACGGACCACCCACCTCGTTGCTGCCGAGCGCTACCTCCAGTCGTTTGAGTTGACCAATTCGTCCAGCACGTACCATTTCCACGGCAGTACGGAAGCGGTGGTCACTCCGCTGCCAACTGCCGACCTGCACGATCCGACCGGTGGTCTTCATCACTTTGCGAATCTGCCTGCCTTCATCGATTGTCAACGTGATCGGCTTCTCAACGTAGGCGTCTTTTCCAGCCTTCAACGCATCGATTAGCATGCCGGCATGCCAGTGGTCGGGGGCACCAATCAGGATTACTCGGATCCGGTGGTCGTCGAGGAGTCGTCGGTAATCTTCATGTCGAACGACGCCCTCATAGATCGATTCTGGTGAAAGCCCCGTCTGCTTTTCGACGGAGGGATCAATCGCGGAGAGGTCGCGAACGGAGGCATCAACATCAGCCATGGCGAGAAGACGTCCGTGGGATTTGGCAAGTCCAGCAATCACCGAGCCTTGATAGCGGCAGCCGATCACGCCAATACCGAGTTCGCTACGCTGATCAGCAACGGCCGGCCGAAACGTTCCCAATGAGCTGAATCCTTGCATGAGTGCCGTGGTCGCAGTTGCCGCGGTCGATCTCAGCACACCTCGTCGTGAGATACGGTGGTTTTGTGATGACGGCATGTCGTCTCTCCAAGAAAGTTCTTTTCCCCGAGGAGAGTTTTCCTGCAGGGCTGCCGGTGTCATGCGTAGAAGCTCAAAATATGAACCAATCCGACACCATAACACCGTTGGTCACCACTTCAAGGCTCGCGATACTTGTGGTTGAGGAAACTTCTGGCAAGGGTGTCACTAATTAGCTCCCTATGCCTATGTCAACCCATTCTAGAAGTCAGAGAATTGTTCAAATTCATCGTAGGGGCGGTGTTCGAGATTTACGAATCGTGTGTAATCGTGCTGCCAAAGAAGTTTAATGTCACCAATAGGGCCGTTTCGTTGTTTTGACACAATGATTTCAGCTTCACCCTTCACTCGTTCACGGTCTTCATCTGTTGTTTGATAGTACTCTTCACGATGGACAAACATCACCACATCGGCATCTTGCTCAATAGCACCAGATTCACGTAAATGATTTAATCTCGGCCGGTTATCTCGTGCTGCCTCAGCTTGCCTGTTCAATTGAGCAAGGCAGAGTATAGGAATATCAAGCTCGCGAGACATTGTCTTTAGTCGTCGTGCAATACGAGCAACTTGTTCCTGACGTGGATCCCGTGGGTTATCTGGTTCAATGAGCTGTAAATAATCAATGACAATAATCGAAAGCCCTTGTTTTCGTTTCAACCGGCGTGCTACAGCAGCGATCTCCGTCAAAGTTCGACCGGGTGTATCATCGATATAAAGCGGTGCAGAACTTATCTCAGAGGATTTTTGAACAAGACGACGTCTGTCTTCCTGTGAAATTGTTCCATTACGTAATCGATGTCCATTTACCTGAGCGGCCGAACAGAGAAGTCGATCTGCAAGTTCAAGACTCGCCATTTCAAGACTTACGAATAAAACCGGCTGGTGGCTGTTAATTGAAATATGCTCAGCAATATTCATCGCAAGCGCTGTTTTTCCCATGCTGGGTCGAGCTGCCAATATGATTAACTCAGAGTTGTGCAGCCCACCGCAAAGTGTATCGAGATCAGTGAAGCCAGTTTCGACGCCACCAAGTGCATGCTCGTGTTTCATGCGAGCATCCATACGCACCATGACGTCTTCTAGAACGGCTTGGATCGGCTTTGCTTCAGCAGAACTACGGTTTTCGAGTATCGAAAAAATCTTTTCTTCAGCCTGTGAAAGTAGTTCTCTTGGCTCATCATAGGCATCGTATGCATCCCGAAGAATATCGGTACTAGCATCGATGAGCGATCGAAGCATTGCCTTATCGCGGATGATATGTGCATAGTGTGAGGCGTGAGCAGCATGAGGGACAGAGTGAATGAGCTCTGCAATGGCCGCAGCGCCTCCAACGGCGTCAAGTTCGCCCTTGGTTCGCAATCGTTCCAGCAAGATGGTCGCATCAATTCTCGCACCACCGTCATGAAGGTCGAGGAGGTGCCGAAAAATTATTTGATGTGCTTCATCAGCAAAGTCCTCTGGTCGAACAGATAGGGCAACGTCATCACAGACATCGGGTTTAAGAAGAATACTGCCGAGGACATTTCTTTCGGCTTCGATATTTCCTGGACGACCAAGTCTAGAAATATCCTGCTCATCTTGGCTATACGATTGATTTCTTGTGCGTTTGCCGTTCCTATTCTGCTTTCTGGAGCTAGCTGAATTCTGAACAGACTGTGTCACACTTCCACGAGACTCACCCATTCAGAGGCCCTCTGCTTCATTTGGAACTTTTAGTCGCGATTTACACCCAAGCAGATGTTTTTTCATTCCTGCTCATATTTCCTGGAATCAAGCTTGGCTAGGCATATGTACCAAGAGTCAGCGGTGGCCAGTTACTTAGGAATCTCGATTCGAAATTAGTGTGCGTTGTTAAGGCTATTCTTCACTCAATTTTCTTCACTGCTTGCAGGTACAACCCAGACCTTGAGATCGCCTTCAACCTCGCTTGCAAGACGTACTTTCACCGTGTAGAGACCGACCTCTTTCAGAGGACCTTGCAGAATGATCTGGTCTGGGGGAACAACAAGATCCTGTTGCTTGAGCGATCGTGAAATCTCGGGTGCCCCAACGGAGCCGTACAAATGGCCTTCGTCATTTGCGTTTGACTCTATCGTGACGCTTGTTCGGACTAATTCTTCAAGTAAACCACGGAGTCCAGCCAATCTTTCACGAGCAATGGCTGCAAGTTTCGCCTTATGTTTTTCAACCATTCTCTTGTGGTGTTCTGTAGCGACGGTTGCAAGACCTTGCGGCAACAAGTAGTTGCTGGCGTATCCTGGTCGAACTTCAACGACTTCACCTTGTTTTCCAAGATGCTCCACGTTTTGGATCAGCAAGAGTTCGATTCCGCCCCTCTCACCTTTCGGAAGACGTTTATGACGCTGGTGTCTTGGTTTTTTAAGAGTTGTTGTGGACATGTCCAAAATCCTTCAGAAGTTAAAATGTGATTGTGTTGTGATCGAGACTTGTAGATTTAGAAAGGGATGTCGTCCTCTGCACCACCCGCGGCATTTGCTGCACCAAAACCACCGCCAGTATCATAACCTGTCGATTGGTCTGCCTGGTTTTGATTATTGCCACCCGCTCCACCTTGGTTACGACTACCCGCTTGACCGCCTTCTGGACGATTCCCTCCGCGTGATCCAATGAGGTGCATTCTGTCGCCAACAACACGGAGTTTTGAGTTTTTCTTACCGTCTTTTTCCCATGAATCCAGTTTCAAACGACCCTCAACCAAAAGGGGGACGCCTTTTGTGACGTATTCACCGGCGATTTCAGCAGTTCGTCCCCATAACGTGATATCAACAAACGTCGTTTCTTCGATCCATTCGCCTGATGAAGATTTCCTTCGATCATTAATCGCAAGGCCGATTTCAGTGACCGCTGAGCCGTTTGAGATATACCGCAATTCCGGGTCACGGGTTACGTTTCCCATGAGAAATACACGGTTCATACTACTAGCCATAGCGATCTCCCTTTTTCCTTGTTCGCGAGACGGTCTTATCGACCGGAGGCATGCCTTGCGACACGCCAAAAGCCGACTCTCATGATGTACAGAAGTTCACTGCCCGTCAAGGCCTTCTTTTTTCTTAAGTTTGGTTTTTACTTACCGGCAGTTGCCGTCGCTGCCTTGGTGCTGCTGTCTCCAGCTTGTGCGTGCTGAACAAGAGGTTCGGCAAGACGTGGATCTATTTTCAGAATCAGTCGTCGCAGAATGTTTTCATTCAATTCGCATTGTCGTTCGAAGGCAACTAAGCCCGTACCTTCCATGCTGAAATAAATGAGCCAGTATGCACCCTTGCGCTGGTTTTTAATCGGATAAGCAAGTTTTCTTTCGTCCCACAGTTGGGACACGAGCACAGTGCCCCCATGTTCGGATACGAGGTCATTAATTTGGCTCGTTACAGTTTCCGGGTCGCGAGAGTACTTCGTCGAATCAAGGATAAACATCCCTTCGTAGACCGTCATCGTAAAAAATCCTTCCAATAGTGCTTTAAAAAGTTGTTGTGTTTTGTTGTTTCATTAACTCAGTTATACCGATTCATCGTTGATTCTATACCGAGGGTAACCCAGGATTCAGCAGCATCAGCGGCCCGATGAATCGTCTCATTGAGATCACTCTGTTCATATTTTGTAAATTTTCCGAGTACGAAAGAAGGCGCATCTTGATGCTTAGGGACTGGCCCTATACCCACTCGGAGCCTTGGAATTGCCGTGCTTGAAAGACGTGCAATGGTATCCGCTAGGCCTTTCTGCCCACCCGCAGACCCACTTAGACGCATCCGAATGGTGTTAAGCGGTAATTGGAAGTCATCACAAATCACGAGAATGTCCGTTAGGTCAAGTTTATAAAAGTCGCGAGCGGCGAGCACGCTGCCACCGCTTAGATTCATCCATGTAAGTGGCCAGAGGAGTAGCGCCGGTGTTCCTCGAATTGTCGTCTGAGAAGTCTCTCCCTGAAAGCGTTGTCTACGGTTTGGATTTCCACCACGCTCTGCCAATACGTTGAGTATGTCAAATCCGACATTATGTCGAGTGCCTTCATATTTCCGTCCAGGATTACCTAAGCCAACCAGCAATTTCACAGCGCATCACCGTTGGGAGTACATGTTGCCTACGCTGCAGTGTTTTATAAAGCAATGAGTCTGATTTATTCATTATTCGACTCTACTACTTCAGTCGACTCTACTTCTTCTGCGTGAATATCAGATGCGTCTTCAAGCTTTTGGCCGGAAAGAAGGCAGGATGCCACAACAGTTTCTTTTCCTGAGGTCGCATAAACTCCTTCGGGAAGTTCGAGGTGCTTAATCTTGAGAACATTACCGGCCTCAAGATGAGCAAGGTGAGCAACAGCAACTTCTGGCATTGTTTGTGCTGTGCATTCGACTTCGAGTTCTCGGAGAGTCTGCTTTAACTTCCCTCCAGCTTTCGCTCCCGGAGATTCTCCACGAAACTCAACAGGAACCACTACTTTTATTTTCTCTGACGGATCAATCCGGAGAAAATCGATATGTAATGGAATAGTGCCGAATGTGTTCCACTGAAGTTCGCGCACTAGAGCCGGTGATTTCACTGCCCCAGTTAATTCAACTGTTTTGCTGCCGTGCCGAACCATTGCTTCGACGGCGTCGCGTCGTACAACTAGATCAACACATGTCTCGCCATGACCATATAAAATTGCAGGGACGTGGCCCTCTTGACGCATTTTTCTGCAGGCTTTTGTGCCAGTAACGCTACGGGCGGTGACTTCGAGTAGATCGCTCATCGGAAACTCCTTATTTGGGCCCCATAGTGTGCCATTTTTCGATCTTTTCGCAAGCGGGAACTCTAAATGACGGCCCGAATACTCAATTATTGAAACATCATGCTCACCGACTCATTCCGGTGGATTCGCTTTATGGCTTGACCGAGCAAACTCGCTACAGAAAGAACCGTAATATTTGGGAGGTTTTTCTCGTGTGCGAGTGGAATTGAGTCAGTCACGATGATTCCGGAAAGGGGAGCTGCCTGTAACCTCTCAACAGCCGGCCCGACAAGGAGCCCGTGGGTTGCAGCAGCAAAAATTTGTTTTGCGCCATGGTTATTGAGGACCTCGGCTGCTGAGCAGATAGATCCGGCTGTGCTTATCATGTCATCAAACATGAGAGCCACTTTTCCTTCAACGCTTGCACCAATGATATTTGCACTAGTAGTCGTGTCAGCACTCACGCGTCGTTTATCAACAATCGCAAGAGGTGCATTGAGCCGTTGCCCATGGCCAACGGCTCGTTTGATTCCGCCAACATCAGGACTCACAACAATCAGATCATCTGCTGGTAAATCGATTGACTGTAAATGATTATTAAGGACTGGTGCGGCATAAAGATGGTCAACGGGGACATCAAAAAACCCTTGAATCTGTGCGGCGTGGAGATCCATTGCAAGAACTCGATCTGCACCCGCGCGTGTGATTAAGTTGGCGACAAGCTTGGCAGTAATAGGAACCCGACCCGAGTCTTTGCGGTCCTGTCTCGCATAACCAAAATAGGGAATAACAGCAGTAATCCGATATGAACTTGCCCGCTTGAAACTGTCGATCATCACCAGCAGTTCCATAAGGTGTTCGTCAACTGGCGGACAGGTTGGTTGGACAATAAAAATGTCTCGCCCTCGAACATCTTCGTCTATTTTGCAAGAGATTTCTCTGTCCGGAAATCGGCCGATAGACATTTTCCCCATGGGGAGGTTGAGATAACGACAGATGTCCTGAGTTAAAGAAGGGTTTGCTAGCCCGCTAAAAATCTTTAAGTCATTCATATGTTGATCTCAGAATTAAAAAAGAGAGGATGAGGTATCGAAAGAGAGGAGTGGTATTGCTGATACACTTTTACGGTATTAAGAGGGATGTTCAAGGATTGCTACTCTCTGCCGAGTGAGACAGATATCATGGACTTCTCAGGCTATGGCTACTTATTGCAGGCTATGATCACTTATTGATGGATTGCTTGCAGAGCCTCTGCCACAGCATGGAGTTGTTGAGGAGTGTTGACAGAAAGAGTTTCACTTGGATCAAGGCAGGCAACTGCATCAACTTTTTCACCCAGGTCGAGGAGGACCTTCGGGCAATCAGTCAGATAGTATTCACCAGCGGCATTGTCTGTGGTTATGCCTTGTAAGGCACGGAGTAACTGGTCTGATGCGAAAATATAGGTACTCATATTCACTTCTCGAATGCCTCGCTCAGTTTCTGTCGCATCCTTTTCTTCAGTAATACGCAAAAATTGTTTGTCGGCTCCTCGTACAATCCGGCCTAGTCCCGAGGGGTCTTTGGTCATTGCTGTCCCGAGAAGACAAGCAGCATTCGTACTTTTAAAAGACTCAAGTAAGCTGCGGATGCTGGAAGAACGCAGCAAAGGTGAATCACCACACACGATCACAACCGGTCGAGGCTGATCACTTGCAGCAACCAAAGACTCAAGCCTGGGTGCTGCAGCTCGAACGGCATCACCAGTTCCCTGCTGCTTTTGTTGAACTGCGAATTGAATGCCGGCTCTTTCACCTATACTTGTTCGGACACGGTCCGCGCCGTATCCAATAACAACAATCTGATCACGGCAGCCAGCGTCTTGCAGGGCATCTAGAACCCAGTCCAGCAGAGTTTTTCCAGCAGCCTCATGTAATACCTTAGGCAAATCGCTTTCCATGCGAGTACCCTTTCCGGCTGCAAGAACGATTGCGATAGGTGACGTGTCAGGCATTAAAGGCTTTACTTTCTTTTGTCATGGAACTTTTGTCGTAAAAATGTTTGAACTCTTGGCAGGGTGTGACAAAGAAGAGATTCTTGCTAACGCCACCGAAAGGTGTATCAGAAAAGAAGCTGGCTCGTCACCTACGATGATGGAGACTGTGTTTCTTAATTAGCTTGGCGAGAAGGAAATTCAGGTTAACAATTCCCAACGATGCCGCTTGATTGCCTTCCAGAAACCAATCTCATTGGACCCCGACTGACGCTCATTGAACGCTGGAGAGCTACGGGAAGTAAGGATGGGAAGGAGGATATTTTCTCTAATCCATAAAAAAGCCACCTTGCGATATCTCGCAAAGTGGCCAAAGTGGAGGCGGCGGGAATCGAACCCGCGTCCCGTGACGTTTCAGAACAAACTTCT
>CAJXFK010000125.1 GCA_913052575.1 uncultured Planctomycetaceae bacterium | reverse complement strand
AACCACGACACGCGATCTGAACCTCTTACAATCCGGTCGAAACCAGTACGCCCCCTTTAATGGAATTGGAATTCTTCATGCGAACAACAAGTTCGGTCATTCAATATGTCGTCATTTGGGTTGAATTCAATATTCGTCAAAATTAGCCTTATCCTTTATTATACGTCTACCGGCAGAATTGTGGCGGAAACTTGCCCACTTGTGTCGGTTCTGTCGACGCGGCTTGCTTGAAATCGGCTAATTTGTCCAGAAAAAGGCTGAGAAAATGGTTGTGTTGACTCATACTGGAAGTCATCTTCGGATGCACTTTGACGGGAATGTCTCGGTGCCAAATTCCTCTGCGATTTGACGGTGACAATATGACCCCCGTACTCTTTCATAAGACTTTATGGCCTTTTGTATC
The DNA here is from genome assembly GCA_913052575.1 of uncultured Planctomycetaceae bacterium. Lineage (GTDB taxonomy): Bacteria > Planctomycetota > Planctomycetia > Pirellulales > UBA1268 > UBA1268. The sequence continues at coordinate 7,745 of CAJXFK010000125.1, read as the reverse complement.
GAACCCTTTGCAGCATACGAGTGGTAGAGCAATGTCTCGTCAGCCATTATTGAAACAAGTACCAATTCTAAAACCGTCCCGAACCGGTGGTCTATGCATTTGGTGTGTCATCACCTGCATAGGGGTATCTTTGTCAGCACCGTCAGTCTCCGCTCAAGAGTGGGCAGAAAAAATGTTCTCGGTGACAAGCCATAATTTTGGCACGGTTGCCAAAGGCTCAAAAACAGAATTTCGATTCGTGTACCGGAACTTATACGAAGAGAATGTTCATGTCAGCAGTGTCCGTACGAGTTGTGGCTGTACCCAGCCAGCAATCACGAAGAAGTTGATTGAGACTCATGAGACGGGTGAGATCGTTGCTGTGTTCAATACGCGAACTTTTCTCGGTCAACATGGTGCAACGCTTACTGTGACGTTTGATCAGCCGTTTCAGGCAGAAGTACAACTGCGAGTGGCAGGCAATGTTCGGGGAGACGTCACGTTCGAACCATCGTCGGTAAATCTTGGCAACGTTGACCTCGGTCGCGGGGCAGAGCAAGTTGTACGGGTGTCACATATTGGTTCGACACCTTGGGAGATAACTGATGTTCGCAGCGCAAATGTTAACTTTGAGGTTCTGCTCTCCGAACCTCAGCATACAGGCTCTCAGTCCGCATACGAACTGACACTTCGGCTGAAACCTGATGCTCCGGCCGGATACATCAACGACCAGCTCATTCTTGTCACAAACGATCCGCGGGCTTCACAGATTCCGATGGATGTCGAGGGCCGCGTTGTAGCCGAGGTAACTGTAAGCCCACAACTTCTAGCTTTGGGAAATGTTGTACAGGGTGGCACCGTCACAAAAAATATTGTAGTTCGAGCCAACAGACCGTTCTGTGTCACAGGCATTGTGTGCAATGACGGCTGCCTGAGCTGCCCAGCAAAAGAGACTCCAGCGAAGGTACATATATTACCCGTTACTTTTCAGGCTGGGGATGTTGGTGGTCGTATTGAACGTGAACTGACAATTACGACTGACTTGGGTGTTGGTGCTGTTCCTGTTGTCACCGTTCAGGCGTTAGTCGATGGTGCTCCTGCCGACGGCGCCTCAGCCCGTCGCACGTCTTCTCCCGAGCAAACGGTAAGCCTCCGTTAGGCTTCGATCCTCACCGGTCTTCTATGGCGATAAATTGTCGAGGTGATGGACCACGATATTCTGCAACTGGGCGGATCAATCGGTTGTCACTCATTTGCTCGATAATGTGTGCGGTCCATCCAGTCATTCGGGCAACGACAAACAGTGGTGTGAAAAGATTGATAGGAAGGCCAAGAGCGTGGTAGATCCTGGCTGTAGGCCAGTCGAGGTTCGGCTTGAGACGTTTTTTTTCAAACATCACGGCCTCGACTTTGTTTGCGAGCTTTTCTAGTTTGCGGTGCGGTTCGAACGAAGCACTCTTGTCATCTAATTGATGCCCTGCCTCATGTAAAAGTCTTGCTCGAACATCACCTGATTTATATATTCGGTGCCCGAATCCCATGATGACATCTTTGTTTTCAAGTTGTCGGGCAACCCAAGGCCCAACGTTTTCTAGTGTGCCTATGTCCATAAGTTGTTGAAGTACTCTCTCATTTGCACCGCCATGGAGAGGACCTTTGAGTGTCCCAATAGCCGTAGCGATTGCTGAGTGCATATCAGAACCCGTAGACGTCACAGTCCTAGCCGCAAATGTCGAGGCATTGAATTCATGCTCGGCATACAAAATGAGTGTTTTGGTGAACACATTTGCAGCATTGTCAGAAATCTGCGTGTGACACAGTTTTTCGAGAAGGGCAGTTGCAAGAGGTTTTTTTGGCCAAGGGGTGGGCTGCCTGCCAGAAATACAATCAATCCATGCGGCCAATAAAGCAGGGACGTGTCCGAGAAGTTGTTCAGCTTTAAACCGTTCTTGGGAAAGGTCTCGATGATGAGGCATTTCCTCAGGTCCATTATCACATTCAATTTGGCCAAGAATGCTTACGCCAGTGCGAAGCACATCCATGATTGAACATTGGGGAGAAGTTTTGGCGAGTCGCGAGAAGCACCACAGGACTGTTTCAGGTAAACTCTGTGCATGAGTATGGAGACGTGTAGCGAACTCTCGAAGTTGATTTTCGGTGGGAAGATCACCCCACAGAAGAAGGTGTGCCACTTCTTCAAAGCTACATTCCAAGAGATCCGTGATCGCGTACCCTCGGTATCGAAGAGTCTTGTCGAGTGAACAGATGCTGGTGTGTCCCGCTGTGACACCAGCGAGTCCATTTTTAGAATCTTTGCAATCGGACGATGGGTCAGACATAGGGAAGAGCTGAGGTGTGTGGACTATTTTTAGTGCTACTTGTTGGGAAAGTGATGGGGGCGGTAGATCAAATTGATGATTTGTGTCAAGGGTTTTTATTGTTTTCCTGTGCAGGGTCGTAGTCGAGCAATTCGTAGAGTTCTTCACGTGTCTGCATTAAGTCAAGAAGAGTTTCCTGACTTCCTTCATCTCCAAGAACTTCGAGCCCAACTTCAATAGCTTTCATCGCCAGCCGAAGAAGTGTGACCGGGTAGAGTACTGCTGCGAAACCCAACGTGCCAAGTGCTTCACGAGATAAAAGCGGACCTCGACCAAACTCGGTCATATTTGCAAGTCCCGTCGAATGAAGTTCTTTTAGAAGTACACCTGCTGCAGAGAATTCTTCTTGGCTTTGAAGGGCCTCAGGGAAAATCCAATCAGCTCCAGCATTGTGGTACGCCTCTATGCGAGATAGGCAGTCTTTCATGGACGTGACACCTCGAACGTCAGTTCGAGCAATAATGACGGTGCTTTCACTTTGCCTGCCTTCGCAGGCAGCATGGATTTTTTCAGCCATTTCACTTTCGGGAATGACTTGCTTGCCATTGAGATGCCCGCATCGCCTTTCAAGCACCTGGTCTTCAATTTGGATCGCCGCTGCACCAGCAGCTTCGAGACGGTATATATTTTTCTCAACGGCAGCCGCATCACCGTAGCCTGTGTCAGCATCAACAATGACGGGAATACACACGTTTTGTGCAAGTTGAAACGTCTGGCGCTCCAGTTCTTCGAAGGGAATAAGCCCGATGTCAGGAATTCCAAGTAGCCCGGCTGAGAGTGCTGCTCCGGAGAGATACACTGCTGAAAATCCTTGACGTTCAATCTCCCTAGCTGCCAGTGGGAAAGGTGCCCCGACGATGGTGATCGGTTGATTTTCTAAAGAAATACGAAGAGAAATACGAAGATCTTTACCGCTTTGTCCTACAGGCTGGGGCGTTGCGTGGTCAGTCATCAAATGGGTACTCGTCAACAGGGAAGAAGCGAGGCGATATGATACGTAGAGTAACGTAACGACTCGTAAAAGAAATGCCGGGTAAACAACCAACAGCAAGAAGGTTTTCGGTGGGTCAGATGGAGGGAGAAAAAACTCGCTATGACTACTTGAATGTCGTGCTTTTTGCGTTGACTGAATGGGCGATCTTTACATGTGTTTTTGCAGTAGCAGGAGCATGGCCAGCACCGGACGTGAACGAAGGTTACTACTTGGCAAAAGCTCGGCACTCCGTGAATCCGGAATGGTGTGGAAATGACTTTTTTCTCAATTCGGAAGATGCGCATGGGCTTTTTTTCCTGATCCTTGGCCCTCTTGCTGCTTCAGCCACGCTTTCAACAGCAGCTTGGGTTGGGCGATGGGCTGGCTGGTTGGCCTTGGCAGTAGGGTTTCGTCATGCAGTCGTGCAACTCTTCCCATCTTTTCTTCATCGGTTCTTTGCAATCACCGTGTTTTCTTTGGCGGCCCGCTATACCACCATGGCTGGAGAATGGATGATAGGAGGATGTGAGGCCAAGGTGTTTGCTTGGGCTCTGGTCTTGGCTGCATATGGCGAAGGTGTGCGTGGTCGCTGGGCTTATGCCTGGCTACTGAGTGGAGCAGCGACGGCATTTCATCCATTAGTAGGTGGTTGGATGATGATCTCAATCGGTTTTGCGGCATTTATCCAGTCAATGGAACGGAAAGGCAAAACGGACTGGTTGAACATCCGTGCTCTTTCTTGTGTGATCGCTGGTCTTGTTTTGGCATTTTATGGCGTCTGGCCGGCCATGCGGATGTCCATTGGGGTGGCTGCGGGTGTTCGTGAGCAAGCGGCTGCGACCTACGTTGTTGATAGGCTGCCGCATCTCCTTCTCCCGGGTTCGTTTCAGGAGTCACTGGTGACTCGGCATCTGCTCGCCGTCATATTTTGTGGAGTGCTCTACACCGCCTTGCCTTATGGTTCACGTCGCCAAAGAGGACTGTTGCTGGTTTTGGCAGCAGTTTTGATTTCTGGTAGTGGGTTCGTGATAAGCCTGTGTGAACCAATTGCACCATATTTTGTCTACAGTTTTTTGCGATTTTACTGGTTCCGGCTTGCAGATGGTCTTGTTCCTCTTGGGCTTTGCGTGCTGCTTACTCATTTTCTTTTTCTGACACAGTCAATTCGTCTTGGCGAACTCCTTCATAGCAGACGAGGTTGTTTAATTGCCTTAATCCTTTGCCTTTTCGGATACGATTCTGTTCTTCAATCAAGGCATTGGCCATTGCTTACGGACGCCTTTCATCCGCGGAGTGATAAACTTGTTGAATCAGTATCATGGAACGAGGTTTGCCAATGGGTTCAGGAAGAAACGCCGCCAGTAGCCTGTTTTCTTACACCACGTGGTGCCGCAAGTTTTCTTTGGCGAGCAGAACGATCGGAGGTTGTTGCGTGGAAGAATGTGCCGCAAGATCCAATCTCAATTGTAGAATGGCGAGACCGAATTATTGACTGTTTTTCTTACGACGGGACAATCAAGAATCTGGCAAGAAGCACATGCAGTTTAGGGGTGGCCCGACTAAACCGTATCGCGAATACTTATAACGCGGATTTCATCATTGCGCCGGTAAAAAGTTTTAACGCAATGCCTCGTCAGCCACAGTTCATGTACAGGAACAAGCACTACGTTGTTATCAAAATCCCAGTTGATAATCCAATAGAGTAGCGTTCCAGTGAGTGTCGCTACTGCCAGCGGATACCCAGTTTTTGGCACTGCAAGTCAAGTGCTTTTGCAAAAGCCGGAAGCGGATAATTAGTCTGTTTGGCAGTTGCCCAAAAGTAGGTGGAATCAACTATTTTTGGTGGAAGTTTTCCTGTCCGTGTAGCATTTGCAACTCGTTCACAATATTGAATGTCCTCTGGCCTAGTTGCACGCAGTCCTGTGATTAATCGGTCTTTGAGAGACACTTCCGTGTTTGTTGTTTTAGGAACTTCAGCAGCTACAAGGCTAGGTAGAAGTGCAGTCAAGATACCGATAGCGATTACAGCAGTCAGCTTATTCATTGGCATGAGGTGACGCTCCCTGTCTCTTCGGTATGTCTGAATGAACTTTCATAATGCACTGCATATTTTTCACCATGATCTTTATTGGAATCGTGCGAGTGCGTACGATTTTTTTCCAGAACGCAATACGAGAGCCGTTCGTCCTGCCAAATCCTCAGGAGTAATGTGATAGGACGAATCGGAGACCCGGATATTGTTAATGTAGGCCCCGCCTTGCTCTATCGTGCGTCGAGCTGCCGAACGGCTGGCAGCAAGTTTTGTTGATGACATCACTTCTATGAGGGGGAGGCCTTCGCCGTTGAGTGTTGCTAATGAAAACTGATGGCTTGGAACATCAGCGAAGATTTCAGTCAGTGCTTCGTCGGTGAGGTTGTCAATTGCTGCACCAAAAAAAGCAGCGGTGGCTTGCTGCGCAGTCTGGAGACCGCTGTTGCCATGGACAAGTTGAGTTAGTTCCTCTGCGAGTCGTCGCTGAGATGCTCTGCCACCGGGGTTTTCTGCCTGCTCTTGAAGGGTCGCCTGACATTTCTCCAGTGACATTTCAGTCAGTCTTAACAAGCATGTCTGTGCATCCCCGTCACTCAGGTTCATCCAATATTGGTAAAATCGATAAGGGCTTGTTCTCGATGGATCTAGCCACACTGCACCGCTCGCAGTTTTCCCCATTTTTGAACCATCAGCTTTCGTCAGCAGTGGGCATGTGATGCCGTGCAGATTCAGGCCACGTAAACGTCGACCAAGCTCAATGCCTGCCGTGATGTTACCCCACTGGTCGCTGCCTCCAATCTGGACGTGACAGTTGTACTTGTCTGCAAGGTGAACAAAGTCCCAGGATTGGAGGAGCATGTAGCTAAATTCGGTGTAAGAAAGACCACCTTCACGGTCGAGACGACTCTTGACCGAATCCTTGCCAAGCATCTGAGAGAGTGGGACATGCTTTCCGACATCACGAAGAAATTCGAGGTAGCTAACACCACGCATCCAATCGGCATTATTTACAATATGGATTGTTTGGTTGGTTGACTCCAAAAGACCTTTGATTTGTTCGCCAACAGCTGTAATGTTTGCATTGAGCGTCTCGTGTGAAAGAAGATTACGCTCCTCGCTCCGCCCACTAGGATCACCGATCATGCCGGTAGCGCCACCAATCAGTGCAATGGGTTCATGGCCAGCAAGAGCAACCCGTCTGAGCAGAATAATTGCAACGAGATGTCCGACATGAAGGCTGTCTGCAGTCGGGTCGAACCCGGCGTAGATTCGCTGTCCAGGTGTTGCGAGCCAGTCATGAAGAGCATCGGTATCCGTGGTTTGGTGAACCAAACCACGTTCAGTGAATTCGTGCAGGAGATTTTTAGGCATAGATATTGTTTGAAAGTGTTTTAACTACCGCCAGATATCACCACCAGAAAAAGGGTGACTTTGATTAGTAAGAGTTGGCTTTGGCAAAACCTTCAAAATTTGTTCAGCGAGGCGAACGTCTTCTTTTGAAGTAATTTTTATATTCATGGGTGATCCATGTACTACTGATACAGAGTGTCCTGCTGCTTCGGCCATTTGGGCTTCGTCTGTAGCAGTCCGCTGTGTGTCTTTTTCAAAGGAGTCGGCAAGCAATGCACGACTGAATACTTGTGGGGTCTGCGCTTCCCAAAGATTTGTTCTGTCAACCGTGTCTTCGATGCACAGTCGCTCATCAGCCCGTTTGAGCGTACTTACAACAGGTGTTGCCAAAATTGCAGCACCCGTCTGAACAGCTGTCGCAAATACGTCATCGATCCATCGGGTAGCAAGGCACGGCCGAGCGGCATCATGAATTGCGACAAATTCAATTTCTTTTTTCAAAGCAGCGAAGCCGCTGTAGACAGAGTCCGAACGCTGCTTCCCACCCTCAGCTACTTTGATGCCCAGAAATGCAATGTCGGCACCAAATTTATCTATGAAGTACTCGCGGTCTTCTGGTGCAATGACAATGACAACCTGCTTCACATCATCATGGTCAAGAAATTTTTCTGCAGCATGTAACCAAACAGATCTTCCAGCAAGTGGTGCAAAAGGTTTTTTGTAATTGGCGTCACCAAATCGACTGCTTTTCCCGGCTGCGACAAGAATTACTCCAAGATTTGGCATTACTCGATTGCCCTGTCCATTAAAACCCTGATCCCATCTTTTAATGCGGGCTTGTCATGTATCCAAAGGGCGAAATCTTCGCCATGTTCTTGATAGAGCCTGACAAGCCAATCTGGAGCATCGCTGAGCAACCACGATCGAAAATACAGCCATTTTGGGTTTTCTTTTCCATAGACCTCACGAGCAACCCAGCACATACCACCGCCGCCCATGCCGCCGCCCCCCATGCCGCCGCCACCCATGCCGC
>CAJXFK010000124.1 GCA_913052575.1 uncultured Planctomycetaceae bacterium | reverse complement strand
CAGCACGCCAATGATTGCGATTACAACAAGTAATTCAATCAGCGTGAAACCAGTCCTCGCATTGGCCAAAAGACCAGGCGAACTTTCTTTTCTTCGAACTATCATTAGAAAAATCCAAACTAAAAATGGGACTATGAAATAAATAAAAGACTAACTGCAGAACCAGATGCACGGGCACGTGTAGTCAACACTAAAGTGGCTACACATTCCTACACCGTACAGCTAACAGATCACACAGAAATTAAGGAAGCATCCCTTACGAACGCGGAACCTTCAGAGACCCTGTGCTTGTTACACCTGTATCACAGGTGGACCACGCGGCTTTGGCAGAAGCGTAAAATCAAACGCAACGAGTCTTTCATACGCAGCGAATGATTCACAGATGAAAGGGACCGACGTTACGGTCGATAGCGACGACGCAACCACCTGCATTTTAAGCAGAGCAAAACACTTGCAAATCACACAGTCACTTGGATGCTCTGATGACGTGTGCGAATCGTCCTCACTGTATTCAACAGTCTTATGACTGTGATTACAGTGGTTGCATTTGAGGGTACTATGTTCGCATGTAGCATCACTTCTGCCATGCGAGTGCAAACCCAGCACGTCAAATCCAGCGTGCCCCAAGAAGGAGACTAGGCCGTAAACACTCAAAAGTGTTATTGAGGTGAAACGCTGCATGGAAATCTATTCCGAAACGAGGAGGCCTAATCTTTTACGCTAAACCCAACTTTGACTTGTTTTTATCGCATTGAACAGGTTATTGCAAACAAAAAACATGTCAATTTTTTGGACTGCCATGCCTGCAGAAATATACAGGATGTGGTCGATTTCAAATTGATCTTTTATCAAAATCCCTACGCCACTTGCTAAGTGGTTTTTCTGGCTCGTCAATGATTGCGAGACACCATGCATGCACGACATTGATTTCACACAAAACTCATGGTTCCCAACGTGCTAGGTATTTTTAATCCGCGTTCTACTGCATAATCATCACATCCCGGGGCCAATCTATAATTGGAAGCTTCATCGAATCGGAAGCTTCATCGGAATCAAAGGTTTAGTCGGCAACTTGTTGTTCCTGTCTGCCACGGAACCGCCTCGGTCCCATGCATTCCATTTCCTCAATTCTGTCAGAAAAGCTGTGTTCTATGTGTGGCCGATTTGCTCTCACTTCTGACGAGTCAAGAATCTGCAAACATTTTCGTGTCGATCTCAGGACTCCCATAACACCACGATTCAACATAGCGCCATCCCAAAAAATTCTGGTCATTCGCCTTCAGTCCCAAACTCACAAACACGTGAGTTCATTGTTACGGTGGGGGCTCATTCCATCATGGTCCAAAAATCAATCTGTTGGTACGAGATTAACGAATGCTCGTTCAGAGACCGTGTTAACAAAGCCATCTTTTCGTGAAAGCTTTCGCCGACGAAGGTGTCTTATTCCTGCTACTGGTTTCTATGAATGGACGACATCAGGCAAAAGAAAAGAGCCACACTTTATCCGACTGACATCAAACGAACTTTTTGGGATCGGTGGCCTTTGGGACTCTTGGGAAGACAACGATAAAAGAATAGAAACCTGTACGATCCTGACGTGTGATGCCAATCACGTTATGCAGCATCTTCATCCACGCATGCCCGTGGTAATTCAGCCAGAGCGATATGACGCATGGCTTGATCCAGCAACTGAACGTACAGATCTCTCTCAAGACTTGCTTCCGTTTTCAGAGGAAATGACTGCGATTTCTCTAGTCTCTCACTATGTCAATGACGTTCGACACGATGGCATCAGATGCCAGCAACAGTCTCCTGACACCAATCAGGCACAAACTATGCACAACGCACAGCCCCCCGTGGCAAGCCAAAAACACTTATTTGAAAAATAATCAAACGTAAATTATCGCTCCATAGAAATGTTACTAAAAGCGTTCAATTGGCGTCATAGTGCATCATTATTTCTTTAGTTTTGATCGTATTTCATCGGGTGTGTTTTAATCGCCATGGTAATTTACTCCGGCAGAGTAACCTTGGCGGGTAAGCGAAGGCAGCCGGTTATAGAGATTGCATCTGACGACTCTTTGAAAGTCGCCTGGAATCTTCCAAAACAATCCGACCCACCGACATTTCTAACGCGTATTGTTTGAGTATGAACACATCACACAAAGCACTGCTCGTTCTCCTCGCCTGTCTGATTTTTCCATTGGTGGAAAACACCTCTTCTGCGGAGACACAAAACCCAGTTGTTGACGACGTAGCACTCGCTGAACAATTCGTAGAAGGGCTCGCGGCTCTCGTTGAAAACGCACCGTCCAAAACACAACGAACACTTGAGGCGGGCAATGCCCTCCGTTTGTTAGCTCAAACGGAGGGTACGACCATTCAACTCCCGGACCGCCAACACGTTCCAGCAGGAATGACAGAAGAGTCTCTCTATCAACGTGTGATGCCCGCGGTTGTCGTCATCGGTTCTATTTATAAGTGTGACAGCTGTAATGACTGGCACCTCGGTAGTATGGCATCCGGCTGGCTCCTCTCTGATGATGGGCTCGTTGTCACAAATCATCATGTCTTCACAGAGGAAGCACATCATTATTTTGGCGTTATGACATCTGATGGCAACGTCTTTGCCGTTCGTAGTATTCTCGCATCTGATCGTGATGGAGACGCAGCGATCGCACAGCTTGATACACGTGGTGTTGTTCTTCCGTCCCTCAGGCTCGGCGACCCAGCTGCCTGCGGAGACGCTGTTGTTGTAATCAGCCATCCAGCTGGCCGCTTCTACAGTCTCACTCGGGGTGTGGTGTCCAGATACCACTGCCATGACGCAGATCCAGCAACAATGGCAACGTCTGGTGGTGCCTCTCGCACACCAAGGAGACGCAATAGTGACAGGGCGTCGCGAATCACCCCGGCACCTGTCTGGATGAGCGTGACCGCGGACTATGCCGTAGGCAGCAGCGGCGGACCTGTCTTTAACTCAAGCGGCAGCGTTATAGGCATGGTATCGAGAACATATGCAACACAGCCAAGTAAAAACCATCGTCGGCATGACTCGTTTGGGAACCAAATGGTTTTCAAAGACTGCGTGTCGCTCGATACCATTCTGGGCCTCATTGAAAACACAAACTAAGGCCTAGTCAGAGGCTTCGCCTTCGGTGTCAATGCCAAGTGCCCGTCGACGCACGCTGAGTTTCTCCGTTCCACCATCAACAACATATCCCTCAGCTTCCATGGCAAGCCGAAGATCAGATTCAGCAGTAAGTGCATCCTCTTGGCAATACAATGTCTGACTGAATTGTTCAGCAAGCAGATCGAATCGAGGCCGAACGAATCTTCTATGACAGTTGAGACTGTGCAGCCGCTGCCCCTTCGGATTGTGATGGCCCTCACGATGCTGGCGAATCCGATCTTCCAGGGGCTGACTCGTTTGCCCGACATAAAGATATCCAGCAGACGCATCTAATTTTGTTGTCAATGGCTTGAGTTCAATGATGTAGAGATGCCAGACAGTCATATCACCATTGACTGTATATCCGTCACATCGAAGCTGCTGGCGTATCAACTTCATGGCAGCGTCTACAGCTGATTTCTGTGCGGGCTTGATAAACGGGCAATCTCGCCCTCCTGGCTCTGCCGGTTTTGGCATTGCCTCATAAACGACATTGACGACCCGCATACGCTTTGCTCGCCGAGATGTTTTCACCCACCTGTCCAGTTCAAAACCCGGTCGTTTTGTAAGCGCTTTCACAACCACCCGCGGACGGTCTGCCCGCCGGCGTAGACCGATAAGATCACTCGTCTTGAGAACACAAACCCAGACCCGCTGGGTCTCACCAGGAATATTCAGACGCCCTGACATAACAGAGAAACCTTCTTGGGACCGTGCCACACCTGCTGTTCTTGTTCAGCCGCTCACCTTTTTCAGCCGCTTTTTATTCGCCCACTCAACTTTATTCGGCTACTCAACTTTGTTCGGCCACTCAACACACAGTTCATGAAGAGTTCTCTTTCTTTTCGGAGGAATGCTCATCGATGAATCGATTTTGCCCGCCTTTGTGTAACGGACCACCTTGAAGCTCATTTATGTCGGCTGTTCGGTTGGTCGCAAAAGAATATCGTGAACCTGTACATGCTCCGGACACGACAGCATGTACACCACACCTTCTGCGACATCGTCTGCTTCTAAAACCTTAAATCGAGAATACACCTCACGAGCTTTTTCCTCCGACTTCATATAGTGACCAGCGAAGCCGGTTTCAACGAAACCAGGACATATTTCACCAACACGAATGGGGTCGTTATTCTCTCGCAATTCAATTCTGAGGGCCTCCGTCAATGCACGAACCGCGTGCTTCGTTGCAGCATAAAGACCGGCTCCTGCAGGAACCCGCTGACCGGCCATTGAGCCGATATGAATAATGTGTCCACGACCTCCCCTTGCTCGCATATCAGCGAGCGCATCGCGGGTGCAGATACACAACCCGAGCACATTTACATCAAGCATTTCCCGCCACTCATCAACCTTCCCTTCGGCAAGTGGATTTGCATGACCTAAACCAGCATTATTAATGAGTACATCCACACCACCGAAACGCTTTCGTGCAGCCGCGAAGGCTTTCTGTACAGACTTTTCGTCACGTACATCACACTCCACGGCAAGGCTGTTCTGACCAGACGTATCGGCTGCAGTAAGAACTTCAGCGACACGATCCTGACGACGAGCGCACCCAACTACGTGCATCCCCTCACGAAGAAGACGTCCTGCTAAAGCTGCTCCGATGCCATTACTTGCACCGGTAACGAGGGCTGTTTTGCCTTGCCATTGGGCCATTCCGTAACCATCCGCTGTTGTAGCCATTCAAGAATCCTCTTTGGTTGCATGCACTTCGGTCATATCAGGTTTTCATAAAAATCACACAGTACTATCGCATCTGGTTATGATTTTACCACCAGGAGGAAATCATTTATTGAGCGACTGAGAGAAGATGAATTCCTCCATTGAATTGTCATAGACCAGTGAGACCGCACAAACCAGTGAAAGCTCGTAGAATATACCGCCGGTGCCTGCGTTATCAGGTGCCTGCCTTATTGAGCACTACGAAAAAGCCTTGGACTTACATTCATATTGCCCGCGAGAAAAGAAACTCATGACCGAAGAAGATGCCACTCGTGCCACTCCAGATAATGAAAATGAAATAATTTTTGTCACTGGTGCAACTGGATATGTCGGTGGCAGACTTGTGCCACTTCTGCTTGAGGCAGGCTATCGCGTGCGATGTCTTGTTCGAGAACCACGCAAACTCGACGCGCGACCATGGCGACAACACCCACAGCTTGAGGTTATCAATGCCGATCTCAGCGATCGAGAGTCGGTTACTGAGGCCATGCGAGGCTGTAAAGCCGCATACTACCTCGTACACTCCATGGTTGCGACCGGTGGCACATATGCTGATCGTGATCGTGACCTCGCCCGCATGTTTGCAAACGCAGCAAGATCTGCCGACTTACCCCGAATCATCTACCTCGGCGGCCTTGGTGAAATGGGCCCAGATCTGAGCCAGCACCTTCGCTCACGACGTCAAGTTGAAGAAGAACTTGCTTCATCTGGCATACCAGTGACGACTTTTCGTGCAGCGATGATCATCGGTTCGGGTTCAGCATCATTTGAAATCTTACGATACCTTGTTGAACGCCTCCCTGTTATGGTGACACCAAAATGGGTTACGACAGAATGCCAACCAGTTGCTATTGCAGATGTACTCTATTGGCTTGCCCGCTGCCTTGAAGTACGGGAGACAACAGGAGAAACTCTTGAAATCGGTGGCAATGATGTCATGGCATACCAGGAACTCATGAGGGTCATGGCAGAGGAACTCGGACTTCGCAGACGAATTATTATTCCGGTACCGGTGCTTACTCCACGGCTCAGTTCGCTCTGGATTAATCTTGTGACACCAGTCTCCTATCGAATCGCTCGTCCGCTCGCAGAGGGGCTCAAGAATCGAGTGGTCGTCACTGATGACACAACACAACAACTCATGCCGCACACACCACTCGGGGCACGTGAAGCAATACGTCGCGCCCTTGAGAAGATTGAACGCCAGGATGTCGAAACACGGTGGAGTGTTGCTGGGCCGATTCCGGGTGATCCTTCATGGGCTGGCGGAACGGTCTTCACGGACGAGAGAGTCGTTGATGTGGAAGCTGATTCAGCCAGCCTCTATGCTGCAGTCTGCCGAATTGGCGGCGGCAACGGCTGGTATGCCGGGGATATTCTCTGGCGTATTCGAGGCTGGATGGACACGCTTGTAGGAGGGCCAGGACTTCGGCGAGGACGACGACTTCCCGAGACTGTTGAATTTGGTGAGACACTCGATTTCTGGCGGGTGGTCGGCATCGACAGAGATCGCTCACTCTCTCTTCGTGCGGAAATGAAACTCCCAGGGGAGGCTCAGCTTGATTTTCAAATCGAGCCTGTCGAACCAGATCGTCAACCACCAATAACACGACTCGTCATGACAGCACGGTTTCGCCCACGCGGACTTGCAGGGCTACTTTATTGGTATGCCGTTGTGCCGCTTCATGAATTTGTCTTCGGGGGCATGCTCCGTGGAATCAGTAAAACAGCTGAGGCAATGCACCGTTCGAATACGCCTCGCCAGAACGAGACAACTACCGGCGATGAGGTTCCGGGCTACGGACGAGCACGACTCTGGCTGGGTATTACTGGTGTAGGAACTATTGTCACTCTCTCTTCGGCTGCTCTTTTCCTCAAGCTCCCCGAACGCCTGCTACCGCCAGCCACCGCACCACTCAATGTTCAGGTCAAAAGCCTGCTATTTTTTATCGTGCTGTACGCACTGATTCAGCTACCCCTTGATTTCCTCGGTGGTTATTTTCTTCCTCAACGATATCGCCGACAGCATCCTCCTTTCTATCACTTCCTGGCTTCCCTTTTGCGGGGCGTCGGTGTTCACTCAATATTGCTACTCCTGATTGCACTTTCACTCCTTGGTGCTGCACGAGTTGCTGGTATCGTTGGTGTTGTGCTTGCCGGCACACTCCTCGTCATCGTTCTACTACGTGGCTCAATTACTCTTGCAACTGCTATTGCCCGGCTCGAATTAACACCCAGCACACCAGAACTTCAAGATGATCTAGCTGCGTCTACTGTCCCGGCGTATATGAGTGAATCTGACGATGAAGGATTTACAGGGAGTATCGTCGGCTTATTTCGACCACGCATTCAATTACTGCCCATGCGATGGCGAGACGTACTCGACACTGATGCATTTCACATTGCAGTTCAACGCAGGCAGATGGCAATCACAACAGGAAGCTGGTGGCGAGGCCGACTTCTCGCAGTCATATTTACTGTTGCCGGAATAGTTTTGGCCGCCACCATTGTTGGGGGAAATCAACTCGGCTCAGCACAGGGCATTATCAACTTCAGCCTGATCTTTACCCTCTGGTCATTCTTGGGCCTCCTCACGTTGCCGACACCGAGTCGACGTGGTGTTGCAGAGGTCGATCATGCTCTTCTCGAAGCAGGCTGCGACCGAAATATTTTAGAACGTACCATTACAGACCTCGATAACCTCCAAGACAGGGAGCGAGAACGCCCCCCTCTCATTGAAACTATCTTTCACCCAGTACCGAGTGTTCAGGCGCGGCTTCATGGGCCTTATGCCACTGGCATGAAAGGCACCTGGAATGCTGCCAGAACCACCGTTGCAGTCAGCCCAGCAGGACTCGGACTCTTAGGACGAGCTGTCCATTGCAACTGTGGCCGACCATCGCTCTGGGTCTTCCTGCCCATCGACTGACCCTGGTTTCACGACTTCGTGCAAAACTGCCTGAAATCAGTTCCGGCTATTGAGCTTACTTAACAGCCGAAGGATTTCGAGATAGAGCCACACCAGTGTCACCATGAGAGCAAAGGCACCATACCACTCAAGGTATTTTGGGGCACCGCGTTTGGCTGCTGTTTCAATAAAGTCAAAGTCAAGCACGAGGTTGAGAGCAGCAATGATGACCACGACGACGCTAAAGCCAATACCAAGAGGGCCCGCTGAATGAATGAACGGTATCGGGAATCCAAAAAAACCACCGATCATTGAAATCAGATACACAAAGAAAATTCCTCCGGTCGCCGCCACGATTCCCAACTTGAAATTTTCAGTTGCTCGAATCAACCCTGACT
>CAJXFK010000123.1 GCA_913052575.1 uncultured Planctomycetaceae bacterium | reverse complement strand
TCGATTATTTTCCAATTTTTATCATAAATAATATCGTATCGCCCATGAGGATCACAGATCCATCGGAACCCCGGCTTTCCTGGCCCGCGTCGAGGCCTGCTAGAATCTGGTCTGGCAGTCCTAACACCAGTACTCATGACTTTTGGCCGTAGTCGTTTTTCTGAACGGCAGGACACCGCTACAACTGCCGTGACATTCAGGCCCGGGGCAACATAGCTTACTGCTCGTGATTCTTGAATTACGACTCGTAACGCTGATACATAACCATCAGAATGGCTGCCCGGAATCCAATCGTAATCTCCTTCAATTGCAATCGATGTACGAGCTCCATTGATGGCGCCTTCGATAGCTCCTTTGATGTGTACGACAGCACCCTCAACACTAGGTTCCTGTACCGTAGCCGCAAGAACGCCTGTATACACTTTGTCTATGCAGAGTAACTTTGTTACGAAGGCTTGGCTCATCTCCCATCGAGTCCCAGGAAGCGGATCATCAGGAGGTACCAGAGCATCAAAGTGCAGGGGATCAAAAGCAACTGTCAACACATTAGTTTCTGGCTGTGTTAAAAAGCCCTCGGATACCCAAAAGTCGAGACTCCTACCTTTTGAACAAACATGGACATCACAAACATCTTTGGAGAGTTTCGTGTCTACCGAATTACCGTCAATTACAGTTTTTGCTGAAGCTCGTTGATACCGCCTTACGAACTCTCCATTCTGAGCAGAATTATGATCCACTGAATATTGGTGGTACATAAGCGACGAAGTTGCATGAACTGATTGATCAGTCGTTTCCACAGTTCTCGTATGTAAATCCGGTTCAGCAGCAAATTGAATCTTCCCGTCAACGTGAAGATCAATTTCGTACGTTGAGAAATCACTTTTCAAAAATCGCTGTTCATCAGCAGAAATCTCCTCCGGACACAACGAAAAACTGACGGTGAACCCTACAAGAATCCCGAGAAATACGTGTCTAATTTGTAAAAATCCGGAATCTAATGTTTTCATGGGTGCCTCTCGGGACGTTGGGCAAAAACGTCCAAGTTCGTCCGACGGGTTCTTGCAACCGACTTCTGTGTTTAAAAATCGGTTTTCTGAAGCTTATTTCTCCAAAAAACCGCCTGCTATCTTTTCTCAATCGCATCCGTAGGAAACATTATTCCAGCCCAAGAACGACACCGACAGGAATGCATATACTAAGTGTCTAAATGCAAAAACCCCTGTATTTCATATATATTGTGATCCTTACTCATCTTGCGCGAGAACCTTCAGCTGCCTGCGTGTATTCTGTAAGTCGTTTTTCAGAAACAACTTACAGCCACTCCACAGAAATCATTTCGCCGTTTCAACATAAATTTTTCGAAATAATGTGAATTTTCCAATGTTTCAGCAAACCATCTGTCCCGTTGGAACGTATAACTAAGGCGTCCGCGAAAAGGGTGTGGTGGGAGTCAAGGAGGATTCCAGCAAGTGGACGCCGGATTGGTTTCATTGCCTGTTTCGGCGATGCAATGTTGTATCCACTGTTTGGGTGGTCTTGTGAAAACGCGTAGGGGCAGTTTCACAAGTTTGCCTAACACGTGAATACGCGGAGCATCCCGCCATGGAGGAGTTTCATGCATTCTAATATTTCAGAAGATCGTTTTCCTTTCGTTCGAATCCACGACGAAAACACATGCGCTGGTGGAGTTCAGCCATCAGTACATCTATGCTCGGTTTCTTCTGATGACAATGTTTTGTCAATCGAGGATCTTGCCGAACGATTTAACGTTTCCACAAAAACAATATCTCGGTGGCGAGATCATGGTCTCGTAGCACAGCGGGTTGTTATAAAGGGTAGAAAACGGGTTGGCTTTCTTGCGAGCGCTGTTGACCGTTTCGTGCATGAAAACCCGGAGAGAATTCAAAGAGGCCGTCGATTT
Organism: uncultured Planctomycetaceae bacterium; assembly: GCA_913052575.1. Classification (GTDB taxonomy): domain Bacteria; phylum Planctomycetota; class Planctomycetia; order Pirellulales; family UBA1268; genus UBA1268. The sequence continues at coordinate 6,312 of CAJXFK010000123.1, read as the reverse complement.
AGTCAACTCAATGACGATGAACACGACAAACTCATTTCATGGGCTCGTCGCCTGGCTGCTGCAGGTGCATGTCCTGCTGATGTTCATCGACGCATAGCTACTCGTCTCAACAGAAGTGTCGAGACAATTCGCTACACCATAAAAAGATATGATCAGGAACATTCTGACTCAGCGGTCTTCCCAAACGCTGATGGCAAATTACGACCTGAGAGTTGTGCTCGCATATTCAGACACTATCAACATGGTGAATCAGTAGAATCGATTGCTCGTAGATATCACAGAAGCCGAGCCAGTATTTACCGTATCGTTCTCACGCAAAGAGCTGAAGCGATTGCTCACTTACCTCTTGACTTCATGCCAAACGCACTCTTCGCGAGAAAAAGTGCCGAGAAAGTCGTCTTTCAGTCATTTCCAGAAAACGTAGATGCCCCGAAACGGGTTCGTCGACCCACCGGCTTACCGGCCTATCTTGCGAGCCTCTACGAGGTACCGTTACTGACTCGTGAGCAAGAAGTCTGGTTATTTCGAAAATTCAATTACCTCAAATACAAAGCGACGCTCCTGCGGGATCAACTACAACAAGATCACCCAAGTGGACGATTAATGGATCAGATTGAGATGCTTTATCAAGATATCGTCGATCTGAAAAACAAGATCGTACGAGCGAACCTTCGACTGGTTGTCTCAATAGCCAAACGACGCGTTTCTGCATCTGATAGTTTTTTTGATCTGGTGAGTGATGGCAATATGTCCATGATGCGAGCAGTTGAGAAATTTGACTACGCTCGAGGCAACAAATTCAGCACGTACTCATCGTGGGCGATCATGAAAAACTATGCTCGCAGTATTCCTAATGAGCATAAAGTACGAGATCGTTTTCGTGCCGCTGACACTGAACTCCTGCAAGCCACAGCTGACGAGAGCACTGATGAGACATATCGAAGAATGGCTGAGTCTGACAGACTCAGCCAGGTTGAGAAATTCCTCGATAGACTTGAACCGAGGGAACAGACAATCATTGTTCGACGATACGGACTCAATCATGAACATGATCCTGAAACCCTCAAAGAAGTTGGGTCGGCTCTTGGAGTCACCAAAGAACGGGTTCGTCAAATTGAAGCGAAGGCTTTGGAAAAGTTGCGAAAGGCAGCAGAGGCGGAGGCGATGTTGCCTGAAATAGGGTGATGTTGTTTCTACCAAGCCTTAATGCATCTAAACTTATAACGCGTACAAACAAGCCCATGGCATTCCCTAATTGCCATGGGCTTGTTTCATTTCAGGCTTGTTCTCGGATTTGATCCTCATTCCGTCGAAGAATACCTCTCCAAATTTGGACTGACATTGCTTCATCATGTGGGGCCAGAAGAATTCAAGCAGCGGTACGAGATCCGGACAAAAATGGGTTTGGATGTGATCGAGGTTGAATGCCTTTGCCCTAGCCGCAGTCATTGGAGAGTGTGAAACAAAATTCGCCACTAGTTAAAAGCTCGTTATTGTCTCAATTCGTAGCTGACGAATGAATGTGTCGGGGCCCAAACGGCTTTTGATTACCTTCGCTCATTCGCACCAAAGCTTAGCCTGTTCATCCTGAATGTTCGCTCGTTAATGCCCGTAATTCTGTGCCGATGGCACGACCAATCTGCTTGACAGCTTGCCTAATTCGATTTTCATTTTCGATTAATGCCATCCGCAAATATCCTTCTCCGGCAGGACCGAACCCAGCACCCGGACTTACGGCTACATCAGCCTCTTCTAATAGTTTTGCAGAGAAATCCATGCTGTTCATCTGGCTAGCAAATGGCTCAGGAATCTTCGCCCAGACGAACATGCTTGCCTTGGGAACATTCACCTGCCAACCAATTCGACCGAGGCCTTCACAAAGCACGTCTCGCCGCCGCTGGTAGATTTGGGATTGATTGGCAACATCCACCTCACCATTACGTAACGCCACGATTGCTGCAATCTGTATCGGACGAAACATTCCGTAATCATAGTACGTCTTCACAGTCCCCAATGCCTTGATGATTTCTGCGTTACCAGCGCAGAAACCAACTCTCCATCCAGCCATGCTGTATCCTTTGCTCATTGTTGTGAATTCAACAGCAAGTTGCTTCGCACCCTCGACTGACAGAATACTTGGCGTTTCGTACCCATCAAAAACCACATCTGAGTACGCTAAATCAGAAATAATCGGGAATCCATATCGTTTTGCAACTGAGACAACATCTTCATAAAAATCTTTTTCAACAACTGTGGTTGTTGGGTTGTGGGGGAAATTAACAACCAGCACCTTTGGCGGCCCATGTTTACTTTCACAACGCGATGATATTTCAGACAGAAATCTTTCTGGATTAGTCGTGTCGAGGGCAATCGGATTCCCCGAAGCTAGCGCGACAGCATAGACATGGGCGGGGTAAGAGGGCGCGGGAACGATAACATCGTCACCAGGATTCAGCATTGCGAGACAGAGATGACCAAAGCCTTCTTTCGATCCGAGCGTACCAAGGACTTCTGTCTCAGGGTCAAGTCGCACACCCCACTTCCGAAGATATCGAGATGCCACTTCTCTCCGCAGGCTAATAACACCACTTGCTGGGGCATACCCATGGTTCCGAGTATCGTTTGCTGCCTCAGCAAGCTTATCGATAATAAATTGTGCAGGTGGGTCAGATGGATTGCCCATGCTCATATCAATGACATCACATCCGCCACGACGCTTATCGTAGGTTAGTTTGTTTATCCGCGCAAAAAGATACGGTGGAAGTTGCTCGATTCGTGATGCAGCTTGTATGTGCAAGTACCTCTCCTCAACCGCTTGTCTTATTGAATTCTGGGTCGAAATACGAACTAGTCTAACAATACCGAACCCATTTCATTTAGTTTATCGCTGACACCTTCTCCGCGGGAGTGTTTGCCAACGAGAAGAACAGGCCATGCCTGTCCAGCACGGGATAAACACATAATCTATCTCAATTTTCCAGGTGCAAGCACTCAACACCACTCGCAAGCATTCTGGGGAAATCATTTGGGCAAGGCTTCTTCAAAAGATGCTGGGGCCACGGCCGGGGATGAACTGGTTGCTGTCCGGCTCCCAGCACGAGGTACTGATAGTTCTTGAGCCTCACGTCGGGTAATTGTTGTGGCTGGCATTTCACTAGCTGCTGGAAGATTCACTGCCTGATTCGATTTTGATGATTGGCTTGTACCTGCAAGAAAATTATCGATAGATGCAGATTCTCGTAGATGCGTAAAATAACGCGCCATTTTTATTCTTTGTTTCTTCTCCAATAAATCCCGATGCAATTCATCACGAACCTCATCGAAGGTCACCTCCACCGGTTTTGTATAACCCTCACAAAAAAGGATCATGAATCGATCGGCAATCTGTATGATTCCAGACAATTCGCCCACCTTCAACGAAAATGCTTCTCGCTCAAGAGAAGGCTGGCCACTGTATTTTTGGATAGGAGGTACTTCTCCGCGTAGAGCTTTACTTGTGGGATCAACTGAATACTGTTCAGCAAGATTGCCAATAATCTCTGATGTCGGATTTTGTCTCGCTATTTGCCACACTTCTTGTGCACGACGTTGATTGTCAAGCACCACCACTCTGCAGCGAACTCGAGAACCAAATGTTGCGGTGAACGCTTTCTCTAGATCTTCTCGAGTTACCGGTACCGACCCGACCAACTTCTTGAGGGCGACAGTTGGTCGGACAATGTCGGTCAGATAAAAATCAATTGATTGTTTATTTTGCTTTGAAATCTTTTCCAGCCAAGCAGCTACATCTGGCTGTCCATTGGGTTTCTGAAAGCCCATCGACTCAGCCGCTCTCGCTACCTCATGTTCAACATCTTCCTGACCAACAACCAATTTTTGTTGGACAAGTGCTTGATTAAGAATGACGCCGGTCAGCATCGCTTCTAGAACATCGTTCCCATACCGCTCAACACAAACATTACGAACCTTACGAATGGTGATTGGCTGACCGTTGACACTCGCCGCTACACCCGGTGTTGTTTGCCCCTTGCTAGTATCATTTAGAATATTCTCGATGGTGGCTTTTTCCTGAAGTTCACCAAAAATCTTACTCGCAAGGACCCGAGACTGCTTTTCCTGATATACCTCAGCTAGCCGAGACCTTACCTCGGAAAACTGAATATCTGCGGCTGGTAAGTGCCCTTCACATTTGATAATGATAAATTGATCAGCAACCTGCACCACTTCAGATATGACCCCATCAGCAAGTGCGAATGCAGCGGCCTCGAATTCTGAAGAGCCTGAAAAATGTCGAATAGGTTGCACCCAACCACCAATACTTGCACTTCCAACATCAACCGATTTTTCTCTCGCTACAACACCGAATGATTCAGGATCATCGAGAACTTCTATCCGCACTTTTTCAGCATCTTCTCGATTAGATAAAACGATTATTCGTGCCTTTACTGTCGGGCCGTATTGGTTTTGAAATTGTTCATTTAATTGCTCGTCTGTTGGTTCTAAACTTTCTCTTGCAAGACGTCTCAGCGCGATCATTGGCCAGACGATATCTTCACGATACTGTTTTTCAGTAACCCCACGCTCGCGCTGAATAAGTGAGAGCCATTCATCTCGCGGGACATTAAAGCGTTGCGACATTTCACTGATCTCATTATCGACATCGACAGCCGTCACAACCACACCATTGCGTTCACACGCTTGTCCAATAATCACTTTATTAATGAGTGCACCAACGACAACAGAGCCGTGTCTGGCTAAACAGGCATCAGCCAATTCTTCCTCAGTGACACTGATGCCGTTCACGATCGCTGCCGGCTTTGCGGCGGGTGAATTGGCAGGTGGCTCTACAGCGGTTACCTGGCTCCAGAAGCAGATAGATATCAAGGGAAGAGCAACGAATCCGCGGTACAAACCCCACCCCCGGGATGTTTTTATTGAGCTCAATGAAACCTGCATGTGTGTTGCCCTCTGAACCGTAAAAGCGTTGTTGAGACGATCACCGTGCATTCGACTCAACGAATTGGGAAGGTAGGGTGTCTGGCCTGTTCAGATCAAGCACAATCCCTGCTCATTTGTGAGTTTTTTCGGCAAAAAACGGTGTCTTTCGCTGCATGAAAGTAATTTTTCACACTTGTTCCACAATCTTGCCGATAATATCGAATAATCTGATTTCGCAAGCAGGAGTACTTTTGATGAGTTCAACAATCACCCCGATGGGTATTCGAGATGACATTACGCAATGCATTGGCCGTACACCTCTTGTACGCCTCCAGAGAGTGACTGAGGATTGCAAAGCCTCTGTCATTGCAAAAATCGAGAACATGAATCCACTTTGGAGTGTCAAGGACCGTATAGCCTGCGCGATGATTGACGCTGCAGAGCATGATGGGAAGCTTGATCCAGACACCGTAGTCATTGAACCGACAAGTGGAAATACGGGGATTGGGCTCGCTTACGTTTGCGCAGCTCGCGGATACAAACTCCGCGTCACCATGCCTGAGAGTATGAGCCTTGAACGCCGCAGAATGCTGAAAGCACTTGGAGCGGAACTCGTCCTGACGCCTGCCGCAGAAGGCATGCCAGGCGCCGTCCGGCAGGCCGAAGACATTTTAAGTTCGAGTAGTCAATTTTTTATGCCTCAGCAATTTAAAAATCCAGCGAATCCAGATGTTCATAGGAAAACGACTGCGGAAGAAATTTGGGCGGACACCAATGGCCAAATTGACATCATTGTGTGTGGGGTCGGTACTGGCGGCACAATTACTGGCTGCGGAGAAGCACTGAAAGCAAAAAATCCGGCTATTCGTGTCGTTGCTGTTGAACCGCTCAACAGTCCAGTCATTTCTCAGGAACTGGCCGGCGATGTGATTAAGCCTGGAAAACATATGATCCAGGGTATCGGTGCTGGATTCATACCAGACATTCTGAACCTCGACATCATTGATGAAGTGGTGAAAGTTGATGATGAAGATGCCATGGAAACTGCTCGTCAACTTGCAAAGCGAGAAGGCTTAATGTGTGGTATTAGCTGCGGTGCCGCAGCATGGGGTGCTCTGGAAGTTGCAAAACGACCTGAGAACAAAGGTAAAATGATAGTGGTTGTCCTTCCTGACCTTGGCGAACGATACCTCTCAACCCAACTATTTCCCGAATAACTACCATGCCGTCGAGTGCGGTCACGGGCACCGTCTCTTGCCTCCTGAATAGTGGCTGGTAAATTCATACGACGCAGGAATACTCCCTTCGTGGAGTCGCCTGCCCGAGTGGCGGAATTGGCAGACGCGCAAGATTCAGGTTCTTGTCCAGGCAACT